>JAJYAW010000481.1 GCA_021779335.1 Myxococcales bacterium
CGCCGCGCCGCCCGCACCGGCGGCCTCCGCCGCCGTCGCCTGCGCGAGCGACCAGGCGTGCGCCCCCGACCAGCTCTGCGTCGGCGGCGCCTGCACGGCCATCACCCCCTCCCTCTCGGCCTGCGGCCTGACCCGGGTCCACTTCGACTTCGACGCCGACCAGATCCACCCCAGCGCGTACCCGGCGCTGCAGCGGATGGCGCGCTGCCTCCAGGCCAACCAGCCGGCCCACGTGCTCATCACGGGCAACGCCGACGAGCGCGGCACGGTCGCCTACAACCTGGCGCTGGGTCAGCGGCGCGCCGCCGCGGTGCGCAAGTACCTGGTGGACCTGGGCGTGCAGCGCGCCCCCCTGGCCCTGGTCTCCTACGGCAAGGAGCTGCCGCTCTGCGAGGAGCACGACGAGGCCTGCTGGGCGCAGAACCGCCGGTCGGGCATCCGGCCGGACGAGGCCGCCAAGGACGTGAAGGCCAAGGTGCAGGCCGACGAGCGGCGCGAGGAGGCCGCCCCGAAGAAGTAGCGCCGGTGCCGGTCACGCCCCCGGACGCGCCGGGGGCGGCTCCCCCGAGGCCTGCGGCAGCGCCCCTCCCGGCGCGGCCGCGCCGCCCGCCCCTGGCCCCTTGAAGACCCGGAGGAGCAGCCAGAGGCTGGGCACCAGCGTCACCGCGCCGGCCGCCAGCGCGGCGAGGAGCAGCCGCTGCGTCGCCGGCGGCGCGCTCGCGCTGGCGATGGTCACGTCCGGCGCGACCAGGTACGGGTGCTGGGAGGCCGCCCAGCCGAGGACGATGAGCGCGGCCTGGGCCGCGGCCGCCAGCCGCGCCAGGCGGAAGCGGCGCGTGAAGAGGGCGCGCAGGGCCGTCAGCGCGGCGCCGGCCGTGGCGAGGTGGAGCGGCAGCGACCAGGCCCGCCGCGTCAGCCCCGCGAACACGAGCGGCGCCTCCCGCCAGGAGAGCAGGGCGGTGGCCAGGGCGCCGAGGAAGACCGCGCCCGCGGCGCCGATGGCCCGGCGGCGAAAGTCCTCCTGGAGCGCGCCGCGCGCCTCCACGGTCAGGTAGGTGGCGGCCAGGAAGGCGAAGATGGCCGCGGTGAAGAGGCCGGTCGCGGCGGAGAAGGGCGTCAGCCAGCCGCCGGAGCCGGGCGCCGGCATGCCCTCGGCGTCGACCCGCAGGTGGCCGGAGGCGAGGGCGCCCACCACCGCGCCGAGCAGGAGCGGCGCGATGGCGCTGGCGGCCGAGAAGACCAGCCCCCAGCGGCGCTGCACCCGGTCGTCCGGGCGGTCGTAGGCGCGGAAGGTGAAGGCCGCGCCGCGCAGCACGATGCCGACGAGCAGGAGCGTGAGGGGCTCGAAGAGGGTGGTGGAGACCGCCGCGAAGGCGGCCGGGAAGCCGGTGAAGAGGACCACCACCACCAGGATGAGCCAGACGTGGTTGGCCTCCCAGATCGGGCCGATGGCCTGCTCGATGAGCGCGCGCTGCTCCCGGCGCCGCGGCCCCGAGGCGAGGAGGTCCCACAGGCCGCCGCCGAAGTCGGCCCCGGCCAGGAGCACGTAGGCGACGAGCGCCACCACCATGGCCGCGCCGAGGGCCTCGCCGGGGGTCACGGCGTCCCCTCCGCCGCCGGCGCCGCGGGGGCCTGCAGCATCTGGCGCCACAGGAGCGTGGCGACCATGGCGGCGAGGAAGAGGTAGATGGCGCTGAAGCCCCACAGCGGCACGGTGAGGCGGGTCACCGGCGTGACGGCGTCGGCGGTGCGCATGACGCCCCAGATGGTGAAGGGCTGGCGCCCCCACTCGGTGACCATCCAGCCGGCCTCGAGCGCCAGGAAGCCGAAGGGGCCGCTGAGCGCCAGGGCGCGCAGGAACCACCGCTCCTGCGGGACCCCGCGACGGCGCCAGGCGAGGACCAGCCCGGCCAGCGCCACCGCCGCCATGGCCGAGCCGAGCGCGACCATGGCCTGGAAGGCCAGGTGGACCTTGAGCGGGTCCGGCCAGGTGTCGCGCGGGAAGTCGAGCATCCCCTTCACCTCGGCGTCGGGATCGTGGAAGGCGAGCAGCGAGAGGCCGCGCGGGATCTCGATCGACCAGCGGGTGACCGCGGCGGCGGCGTCCGGGAGGCCGCCCAGCTGGAGGGGGACGGCGCGGCCGCCCTGGAAGAGCCCCTCGAGCGCGGCGAGCTTGAGCGGCTGGTCCACGGCGATGGCGCGCGCCGAGAGGTCGCCGGAGAGCGGCTGGAGGAGGGCCGCCGCGCCGCCCACCGAGAGCGCGATGGCCAGGGCGGCCCGGTGGAACGCGCTGGCCCGGTCGCGCAGCAGGAAGGCGGCGTGGATCCCGGCCACCGCGAAGCCGGTGGCGGCGTAGCTGGAGAGGAGGACGTGCAGGACCTCCTGCGACCAGCCCGGCGGGAACATGGCGGTGAGCGGCTCGACGCCGCGGGCCTTGCCGAGCACCACCTCGAAGCCGGCCGGGTGGTTCATCCAGGCGTTGGCGAGCGTGATGAAGAAGGCCGAGAGCGCCCCGCTCGCGGCGACGAGGACGCCGCTCAGCAGGTGGAGGCGCGGCGAGACCCGCTCCCACCCGTAGAGGTAGATGCCGAGGAAGATGGCCTCGGCGAAGAAGGCGAAGCCCTCCAGCGAGAACGGCATGCCGATGATGGGGCCGGCGAAGGCCATGAAGCGCGGCCAGAGCAGGCCGAGCTCGAAGGAGATGACCGTGCCGGAGACGGCGCCCACCGCGAAGAGGATGGCGGTCCCCTTGGCCCAGCGGTGGGCCAGGTCGAGGTGGACGGCCGAGCCGGTCCGCCGCCAGCGCCACTCGGCCAGCACCATGAAGACCGGCATGGCCACGCCGACGGCGGCGAAGAGGATGTGGAAGGCGAGCGAGGAGCCGAAGAGCCAGCGCGCGGCGGTGAGGTCGGTCACGGCCGGAGGAATATCCCGCGCCGGCCCGGGCCGGGGCGACCATGTCGGGTGCCCGCCACCCCTGGGCCGGCCGGCGCCGGGGCTCGCGCCGCCCCGCTGCCCGCT
>JAJYAW010000482.1 GCA_021779335.1 Myxococcales bacterium
GCCGCTCATCCCGGGCGAGTGGCTGTACGTGAAGGCGCCCCAGCGGCGGACGGCGGCGACCCGCGCCTCCCCTCCCCCGAAGCCGAACGGGCTCCCGGGGAGGATGGGGTAGCGGCGATCCCCCGCCAGGAGGGCGAGCTCGACCCGGCCCGTGCCGCCCGCGTCGTCGAGGGGGCGCTCGGTCTCGGCGAGGAGCCGGACCGGGAGGCCGGAGAGGTCTCGCACGTCGGCCGCCGCCTCGCGCGCGCCGACGGTGGCCAGGTGGACGCTGCGGATCGAGCCATCGGGGAGGGCGAGGTCGACGGCGAGCCCCACCGGGATGGCCTGGAAGACCTTGACCCCGCCGAGCCGGAGCCCCCGGGCGCGGTCGACGGTCCCCTCGACGGAGGCGCCGCCCCGGCGCTCGAGCCGGAGCGTCGAGAGCCGGTCGGGCGCGTACCCGGGCTGGTGGGCGAAGGGGTCGAAGGAGAGGAGCGAGACGGTGAGCGGCGGCGGCTGCGCCGGCGCCAGGGGGCCGCGATCCCGGCCGAAGACCGCCCCGGGATCGTCGAGCCGGGCGACCTCTCCCTCGGTGAGCTGCAGGGTCGCGCCGTCGTGGAAGGACTGCTGGACGGCGATCGCGGCGATGAGGACGAGGAGCCCGACGTGGAAGAGCCAGCCCCCCCAGAGGGCGGCGGGGAGGCGGCGGAGGACGGGGCCGTCGCCGCGGAAGCCGCTCGCGCGCAGGAAGGCGGTGACGTCCGACCCCGCCCGGTACGGCAGGGTCGCCGCCGTCCCGGGGAGCTCGCCGCGCAGCAGCGCCGCGACGCGCGCGCGCTTGCCCCAGGTGCAGGCGAGCGTGCTGGCGAAGAGGAGCGCGACCGCACCGAGGAAGGTCCAGGTGGTGAAGGGGTGGTCGAGGCCCGCGGCCACCGCCCAGCCCGGGGGAGCTCCTCCCCCGGGGAGCGACCAGGGGAGCCACGCGCCGGCGGCGGCGTAGCCGCCGAGCCAGGCGAGGGCCGCGAGCGCGAGCCGCGGCGAGCGGAGGAGGCGGAGGAGGCGCGGCACGGCGGTGCTCAAAAATGGAACCCCCGCCGCGTCGAGGCGGCGGGGCAGGGGCCGAGGTCAGTGGCCGGTCGAGACGCTGCCGCAGCCGCAGTTGGAGTTCTGCCAGGTGCCTGTGGCGGAGGGGTAGGCGCCGATGCCGAGCTGGAGGGTGGAGGTGTCGACGTAGGGGGCGGAGTCGGAGGGCTGGACGCCGCCTGCGGGGGTGCCGCCGCTGGAGACGGAGCCGAGGAGGCCGACGTGGCCGGAGCCGTGGGGGATGATGAGGTGGCAGGTGGTGCAGACGACCCCGTCATGGTTGTTGTTGGTGTGAGAGACGGAGCGGGAGTTGGCGAAGGTGCTGGAGTGGCAGTTGGCGCAGAAGGTGCCGGCGGGCATGGCACCGCCGCTCTGGGCGAGGGTGTTGTTCCAGAGGGTGTTGGGCCCCTTGAGGATGAACTTGGCGGCGGAGCCGTGGGGGCCGGCCGGGTCGGTGGTGGTGTCGGAGGCGTGGCAGTCGGAGCAGGTCATGAGGCTCGTCGTGGTCCACGGGGAGAGGATGTTCTTGGTGTTGCCGATGGTGCCGGAGTTGGAGCCGAGGACCGGGTGGAAGGACGCGTTGGCCGGGTTGAAGTCTCGCGCGACGTCGGTCTCGGTGAAGCCGCCGGAGGGGGAGGTGGGGAGGGTGCCGTAGTAGGCGGAGTGGCACTTGAAGCAGAGGGTCGCCTCGAGGTCGGTGCCGGCGGTGATGGTGACCTTGGTGAAGTTGGCGGAGGTGGGGGCGGCGAAGTTGGAGAGGGTGCCGCCGAACTTGGCGCCCCAGGCGCCCTGGAGCGCGGGGGCGGCGGTGTTCTTCTGGGCGGTGTGGAGCCCCTTCTGCGCCTGGTGCGGGTCGTGGCAGTCGAGGCAGCTGGCGTGGCGGGTGGCGCCGCCGAGCTTGTTGCCGAAGGCGGCGTTGGCGTACTCGTTCACCGACGAGTGGGAGGCGTCGGCGTTGACCGGGTGGCTCGAGCCGGTCTTGACGCTCTCGGCGTAGACGTTCTTGCCGGAGTAGTCGTAGCCGTTCCCGGCGTTGTTCCCGTGGCACTCGTAGCAGATGAAGGTGCTGGCGGTGCCGGCGGGGTTGGTGGTTCCGGCGAGCAGCGAGGGGAAGGGCGAGCCGTGGACGGCGCGGAGCGCGGTGGCGGTGGAGAGGGTGGTGCCGGGCTGGACGCCGCCGTCGTGGCACTTGGTGCAGTTGCGGACGAACTGCGAGCCGTCGTGGAGGGTGTAGGCCCAGGGCTGTGAGCCGGTGCCGGCGGCGGTGTTGGTGCTGCTCCCCTGGTGGGCCGAGGCCTGGTAGGCGGCCTGGCTGAGGGCGGGGTGTTGCACCGGGGAGGAGGTGTCGACCGGGTTGGTGTGGCAGGAGAGGCACATGCCGCCGGTCGCGCTGTTCTCGTAGTCGGTGACGTCCTTCGTGGCGACGGTCCGGGTGGTCGCCGCCCGGTTGGTCTGGTTCGAGGCGTTCGAGTAGACGTCGTAGTTGTGCGCCGTGCTGTTGGTGGCGTCGGTGGCGGTGTGCGTGTGGTCGTCGTGGCACATGTTGACGCACGAGCGGGCCGACGCGGCGACGCCGTTGAGCGGGCTCGACCAGGTGGTGGCGGTGTCGGTCGGAGAGTCGTTCGTCCCGGCGAGGGTGCCGAGGGTGTGGTGGGTCGCGACCGTGGTGCCGTCGGAGAACTTGGAGGTGGTCATCGCCGTCCAGGTGTCGGTGTGGCAGCCGGAGCAGGCGACGCCGCCGGTCGACTCGCTGCCGCCGTCGATGACGCCGTTGATGTGGGCGACGGCGTTGACGCTGGAGGTGGTGTAGCCCGGGTGGCAGTTGCCGCAGGAGGTGCCGGCGGCGATGACCGGGTGGCCGGAGGCGGAGGCCGGGGGGAGGCCGTGGCAGGAGCCGCAGACGACGGAGCCGGGGACGATCCAGGAGGGGGAGGGGTTGGTGGCGGCGGTGT
>JAJYAW010000483.1 GCA_021779335.1 Myxococcales bacterium
CGGCGCGCCGGGCCGGCCGCCGCGGGGGCCTGGCCCCCGGGCGCCGCCACCAGCCGGAGCACCTGGGCCTGCTCGATGGCGGCGGCGGCCGCCTCGGCCCCCTTGTTGCCCGCCTTCACGCCGGCCCGCTCCAGCGCCTGCTCCATGGTGTCGCAGGTGAGGATGCCCATGGCGACGGCGCAGGCCGCCTCCAGCGACACCTGGGCCACGCCCTTGACCGCCTCGCCGGCCACGTAGTCGAAGTGCGGGGTGCCGCCGCGGATGACGGCGCCCAGGGCCACCACCGCGTCGAAGCGTCCGCTGGCGGCCACCCGCCGGAGCAGCGGCGGCAGCTCGAAGGTGCCCGGGCAGCGGAACACGGTGAGGTCGGCCTCCCGGACGCCGTGGCGGCGCAGCGTGTCGGCCGCGCCGGCGAGGAGCTGCTCGGTGATGAGCGAGTTGAAGCGGGAGACCACCAGGGCCACCTTCAGGCCCGTGGCGACGAGCGTTCCCTCGTGCACGTTCATGGCTTCCTTCCATTGCGCGCGCCGGGGCGGGCGCGCTTGGCGCGGCGCGCCGGGCGGGCCGGCGTCAGCGTGAGCAGGTGGCCCATCTTGTCCCGCTTGGTCTGCAGGTAGGCCCGATTCCGGCGGGTGGGGACGGTCTCGATGGGCAGCCGCTCCACCACCTGGAGGCCGTAGCCCTCGAGCCCGACGATCTTCTTGGGGTTGTTGGTGAGCAGCCGCATCTTGGTGACGCCGAGATCGCGCAGGATCTGGGCCCCCAGCCCGTAGTCGCGCAGGTCGGGCTTGAAGCCCAGCTTGACGTTCGCCTCGGCGGTGTCGAAGCCCTGGTCCTGGAGGTTGTACGCCTTGAGCTTGTTGACCAGGCCGATGCCGCGCCCCTCCTGGTCCAGGTAGAGGAGCACGCCCTTGCCGGCCTTCTCGATCTGGGCCATGGCGGCGTGGAGCTGGGGCCCGCAGTCGCAGCGGGCCGAGCCGAAGACGTCGCCTGTCAGGCACTTGGAGTGGACGCGGACCATGACCGCCTCGCCCGGGCGCCACCGCCCCTTCACCAGGGCCACGTGCTGGTGCTTGTCCACGTCGTTCTCGTAGGCCACGGCGCGGAAGCCGCCCCAGCTGGTGGGCAGCGGCGCGTCGGCGGCCCGGTGGACCAGGGCGTCCTTGAGCATCCGGTAGGCGATGAGATCCGCCACCGAGACGATGGGCAGGTCGTGCGCCTTCCCCAGCACCTCCAGCTCCGGGCGGCGCGCCATGGTGCCGTCGTCGTTCATGACCTCGCAGATCACGCCGGCCGGCCTCAGGCCCGCCAGGCGGGCCAGGTCCACCGAGCCCTCGGTCTGGCCGGCCCGCACCAGCACGCCGCCGCGGCGGGCCCGCAGCGGGAAGACGTGGCCGGGCCGGGCCAGGTCCTCGGGCCGGGCCCCGTCGCGCACCGCCGTCAGCACGGTGTGGGCCCGGTCCCGGGCGCTGATGCCGGTGGTCACCCCGGTCCTGGCCTCGATGGAGACGGTGAAGGCCGTGCCGAAGGAGGAGGTGTTGCTCCCCTCGTCCACCATGAGCGGCAGCCGGAGCGCCTTCACCTTCTCCTCGGAGAGCGAGAGGCAGATCAGGCCTCGCCCGTGCTTGGCCATGAAGTTGATGGCGGCGGGCGTGACCAGCTCCGCGGCCATGCACAGGTCGCCCTCGTTCTCGCGATCCTCGTCGTCCACCATGATGACGATCTTGCCGGCGCGCACGTACTCCAGCGCGCGCTCCACCCGCTCGACCGCCTTCTCCGTGCCGCCCGTCACGCCGCACCTCCGCCGTAGCCCCAGCCGGACACGGTGCCGCCGTCGAGGGGCGCCCACTCGCGGAGGCGCGCCACGTGGCGGGCCACCAGATCGGCCTCCAGGTTGACCTTGGTCCCAACGCGCGCCTGACCCAGCGTGGTGCGGGCCAGCGTCTCGGGGATGAGCGCCACCTCGAAGCGATCCCGCCCGGCGGCCGCGACCGTCAGCGAGACGCCGTCGATGGCGATGGAGCCCTTGCCGGCCACCAGCGGCGCCACCGCCGCCGGCAAGGAGAAGGTGAGCCGCGCCCCCTCCCCCTCGGCGGCGCGGGCCAGGAGCTCGCCCACCGCGTCGACGTGGCCGGCCACCAGGTGGCCGCCCAGCCGGTCGGAGAGGCGCAGCGCCCGCTCCAGGTTGACGCGCCGCCCGCTGGCCCAGCCGCCGATGGTGGTGCGCGCCAGGGTCTCGGGGACGGCGTCGAAGGAGACCAGGCCGCCGCCGCGCTCCACCACCGTGAGGCAGGCGCCGGAGCAGGCCACGCTCTCGCCGAGGGCGAGGTCGTCCACCGGCAGGCTGGTCGGGCGGAGGGTGAGGCGGGCGCCGCCGGCACGCGGCGAGATCCGCTCCACCACCCCGATATCGGAGATGAGCCCTGTGAACATGGGGGCGGTGATCCTAGACCCGACGGCCAGGGCGCGCCAGCGCCGGGGCGCCCTGGAGCAGCAGGTCGTCGCCGAGCCGCTCCACCGTGAGGCCGGTGAGGCGGAGCGCCTGGGCCATCCGCTCCGGCGCGCCGGGCGGGCTCCAGCCCACCCCCTGCCCGAGCACGGCCGGGGCCAGGAAGAGGGCCAGCCAGTCCACCAGCCCGGCCGCCAGGAAGGCGCCGGCCACCGCGCCGCCGCCCTCGACGAGCAGGTGGGTCACGCCGCGCGCCGCCAGCTTCCCCAGCAGGTCGGCCAGGTCCACGCCGCCGGGGCCGCGGCGGCAGCGCAGCAGCTCCACCCGCGGGCCCAGGTCCTCGCGCCGGCGGGTCGAGGCGTGGGCCACCACGGTGCGCGCCGCGGAGCGCTGCCGGAAGAGCCGGAGCGACGCCGGCAGCGTGAGCCGCGTGTCCAGCACCACCCGCAGCGGATCCCGCCCGCCGCCGCCCGGGAGGCGCGCCGTCAGGCGGGGGTCGTCGGCCAGGGCGGTGGCGCGCCCCACCAGCACCGCGTCGACCCGGTCCCGCAGCCGGTGCACC
>JAJYAW010000484.1 GCA_021779335.1 Myxococcales bacterium
GCCGGGGAGGCGGCGGGGTGCGTGTCGGCCACCCCCGCGGTGAGGAGCGGCGAGAGGGCCTGCACCGGCTCCGGCGACGCCGCCGGGGCGGCGGCCACCGCCTCGGCCTGGGCGGCCAGCAGCTCGTCGCAGCGGGCCACCATCTGCTCGCTGCCGGCCTTGGCGAACCAGGCGCGGGCCCGGCCGGCGTCGCCCGACTCGAGGAGCGCCAGCCCCAGGTAGCCCATGGCCTTGCGGTGGTCCGGGTGCAGGTCGAGCGCGATCTCGAGCTGGCGCACGGCGTCCTGCAGCCGCCGCGCCTTCAGGCAGGCCAGCCCCAGGTTGACGCGCGCCCCGGCCTCGACCGGGTTGTCGTCCACCAGCCGCTGCCAGGCCACCGCCGCCTGCTCGAAGAGCCCCTGCCGGTAGAAGGCCTGCCCCAGCAGCCCGAGCACCTTGGGGTCGCGCGGGCGCAGCGCCAGGGCGCGCTCCAGGTCCTGGCGGGCCCCGTCCGCCTCGCCCTGCCCCAGCAGCTGGGCGCCGCGGGTGAGGTGGAAGACGAACTCCTCGTCGAGCCCCTCGACCTCCTCGCTCACGCCCGCCACCCGCTCACCGCCCCGCCTTGAGCGCCTGGTAGAGCGCCACCACCTTGCGCACGTACTCGCGGGTCTCCGGGATGTCCGGCACCGCCTCGCCGGCGCGGCGCACCGCGTCCGGGCCGGCGTTGTAGGCGGCCAGCGTCTTCACCAGGTCGCCGGCGTACTGGTTGGCCAGGAGCCGCAGGTAGCGCGTGCCGCCCTCGATGTTCTGGGCGGGGTCCCAGGCGTCGGCCACGTAGAGCTCCCGGGCCGTGGCGGGCATGAGCTGCATGAGCCCCATGGCCCCCTTGTCGGAGAGGGCCTGCGGGTTGTTGTTGGACTCGACGGCGATGACCGCCTTGATGAGCGCCTCGGGCAGCTTGTACCGGTCGGCGGCGCCGCGGATGTGCTGGTCCCAGGCGCCGGCGGGCCTGGACGCGGGCGCGGCGCGGGCCTCGCCGCCGCGCGGCTGGGGCCGGTAGAGCCCCGCCACCTCGCTGGTGCGCACCCGCTTGAAGCGGGGGTCGGTGGGCACGTTGGTGACGTTGATGACCCCGTCGGCGTCCACGTAGGAGTAGAGCTCGCCCGCCCGCGCCGCGGGCGCGGCCAGCAGGAGGGCCAGGGTGCACCAGATGGGGCGGAGGCGGGGCGGCATGCCTCCCCGGAAGCTATCAGGGCGCGGCCTTCCCGGACAACTTTACCTCCCGCCCTCGTGCTAGAGGATCCCTCCATGAGCGCCTTCTCCGAGAGCGAGCACGTGGACTTCCTGGTCCTCGGCGGCGGTGTCGCCGGGCTCACCTTCGCCCTGGAGGCCGCCGGGCACGGCTCGGTGCTGGTCCTCACCAAGCGGCAGCGCTCCGAGGGCTCGACCCAGTACGCCCAGGGCGGCATCGCCAGCGTGCTGGGCGGCGACGACCGCTTCGAGCTCCACGTGGAGGACACGCTGGTGGCCGGGGCCGGCCTCTGCAAGAGGGAGGCGGTCGAGGTCACCGTGCGGGAGGGGCCGGAGCGCATCCGCTGGCTGCGCACCCTGGGGGTGGAGTTCGACAAGGAGGGGCCGGAGCACCTCCACCTGACCCGCGAGGGCGGCCACTCGCGCCGGCGCATCGCCCACGCCAAGGACACCACCGGGCGCGAGGTGGAGCGGGCGCTCCTGGCGGCCTGCGAGGCGCGCGGCATCCGGCTCGTCGAGGACGCGGTGGCGGTGGACCTCGTCACCAGCGGCAAGCTCGGCCTGGGCGGCCCCAACCGCGCCCTGGGGGCCTACGTGCTGGAGCGCGCCAGCCGCGACGTCTCCGCCATCTCGGCGGGCGTGACCGTCCTGGCCACCGGCGGCGCCGGCAAGGTCTACCTGTGCACCACCAACCCCGACGTCTCCACCGGCGACGGGGTGGCCATGGCCTGGCGCGCCGGCGCCTCGGTGGCCAACATGGAGTTCTTCCAGTTCCACCCCACCGGCCTCTACCACCCGGACGCCAAGAACTTCCTCATCAGCGAGGCGCTGCGGGGCGAGGGCGGCATCCTGCGCAACAAGGCGGGCGAGGCCTTCATGGCGCGCTACGACCCGCGCAAGGAGCTGGCGCCGCGCGACGTGGTGGCGCGCTCCATCGACGCCGAGATCAAGCGGCGCGGCGACGACTGCGCCTTCCTCGACATGACGCACCTGCCCAAGCCCTTCCTGCTGGAGCACTTCCCCAACATCTACGCGACCTGCCGGGAGTTCGGCATCGACATGGCGGTCCAGCCGCTGCCGGTGGTGCCGGTGGCCCACTTCATGTGCGGGGGCGTGGTCACCGACCTGGTGGGGCGCACCTCGGTGCCGCACCTCTACGCCGTCGGCGAGGTGGCCTGCACCGGGCTGCACGGCGCCAACCGGCTGGCCTCCAACTCGCTGCTGGAGGGGCTGGTCTTCGGCCGGCGCGCCGCCATCCGGGCCGCCGACGAGCTCTCCGAGGTGGGCGGCACGCGCCCCCGGATCCCGGCCTGGAACCCCGGCGCCGCCCTGGCGCCCGACGAGGGCGTGGTGGTGACGCACAACTGGGACGAGGTGCGGCGCCTCATGTGGAACTACGTGGGCATCGTGCGCACGCAGAAGCGGCTGACGCGGGCCCGCACCCGGCTGGCCCTGCTGCGCGGCGAGATCCGCGACTATTACTGGCAGTACCGGCTGACGCCGGACCTGGTGGAGCTGCGCAACGTGGCCGACGTGGCCATGCTCATCGTCGAGTGCGCCCTGCGCCGCAAGGAGTCGCGCGGCCTGCACTACGTGCTCGACTACCCGGAGAAGGACGACCGGCAGCTCCACGACACGGTGCTCTCGCTGGGCGACCTGGACGGCCGCTAGCCGGGCCGCGGCCCCGGCGCCGTCCGCCTCACGGCGCGGCGCGGTCCGCGCTCCACGCCAGGGCCTGGGCGTCGAGCTCCGGCGGCCGCCACGGCAGCGCCAGCAG
>JAJYAW010000485.1 GCA_021779335.1 Myxococcales bacterium
GGCGCCGCCAAGGCCCGGGTGGCGGCGGCGCTGCAGCAGGGCGGCCTGACGCCGCCGTGGCTCTCCGAGCTGCCGGCGGCGGCCGGGGTCTCGGCCGACGACGCCGCCGCCGTGCTGAAGCTCCTGCTGGCCGAGGGGGCGGCGGTGCGCGTCTCGGCCGAGCTCTGGTTCGACGCGGCGGCGGTGGCCGAGCTGCGCCAGCGGCTGGTGGCCTGGCTCCGGGAGCACGGCGCCATCACCACCGGCGAGTTCAAGGCGCTGGTGGGCGCCACCCGCAAGCACGTCATCCCGCTGGCCGAGTACTTCGACCGGGAGCGGGTGACGCTGCGGGTCGGCGAGCGGCGCCAGCTCCGCGGTGACGGCCGGTGACGGTCCGCGAGCCGCTCACCACCGGCACGCTGGTGCTGCGCGAGCGGCGCGTGGTCTACGCCTCGGCCGGCGTGGTGGCGGTCATGGGGCGCGAGGCGCGCGACCTCATGGGGCGCGTCTTCTTCGACTTCCTGGCGCCGGAGGAGCGGGCCCGCCTCTCCGACCGCTACGCGCGCCGGCTCCGCGGCGAGCCCGTCCCCTCCGACTACGAGATGGCGCTGGAGCTGCCCGGCGGCGAGCGGCGCACCGTGGAGGCCCACGTCTCGCTGGAGGGCAAGGACGAGGTGGTCATCCAGCTCCGCGACCTCTCGGACCAGGCCGAGCGGCGCGGCCGCCTCCTCGGCCTGGCCGAGCTCGGCGTCGCCATCCAGCGCGAGCCGAGCGAGGCCGCCATCCAGGAGCGGGTGCGCCAGGGGCTGCTCGACCTCGGCCTGGCCTCCCTGCTGCTGCGCCCGGAGGGCCACGCCATCCGGGTCGCGTGGGCGCGGGTCCCCGGCCCGGTGCAGGCGATGCTGGAGGCCGGCCGGGGCGCCCCGGCGGAGGGGTACCTCGGCCGGTTCACCCCCTTCCTCCGCGCCGCCTGGGAGGAGGGGACCGCCTTCGCCGACGACTTCACCGACCAGACCGCCGACTTCCTCTCGGCCGAGCACGGCGAGGCGGCGCGCGCCCTGACGGCCGCAGAGGCGCGGGTGCGCGGGCTGGCGGTCCGGCTGGAGGCCCGCAGCGGGCCGGGCGCCTGCCTGGTGGTGGCGGGCGACTGGATCCGCCCCGGCGACGTGCCGGCCTTCCGCCTCTTCACCGCCCAGGTGGCCGCCGCGCTCGACTCGGCCCGCGCCATCGCCGAGCTCTCCAGCCGGAACTTCGACCTGGCGGCGCTCAACCGGCTCGGCGAGCTGGCCGGCGGCGCGGTGGGGCTCGACGAGTTCCTGCCGCAGGCCGGCGAGGTGGTGCGCGCCACCACCGGGTGCGCCGGCGTCGGCATCTTCGCCGCCGACCACGCCAACGGCCGCCTGGTGCTGGTGCACGCCGCCGGCGCGCCCCCGGAGCTGCTCTCGGTCGTCGGCGCCGTCGGCCTGGACGGGCCGCTGGGCGCCGCGCTGGGGCAGCGCCAGCCCGTGGTGGCCCGGCTGGAGGACGTCCTCGAGCCCTACCGCACCGCGCTGGAGCGGGCCGGCCTCCAGACCTTCGCCTACGTGCCGCTCGCGGTCCGCTCGCGGGTCTTCGGCGTCATGGTCCCGGCCTGGCCGGACCGCCGCGAGGCGGCGGCCTGCCGCCCGGACCTGCTCCTCGCCATGGGGGCCCACTTCGCCGCCGCCATGGAGGCCGACCACCTGCTCGGCGACCTGCGCCGCCGCGTCGGCGAGCTCACCCTGCTCAACGACGTGGCCGCCGACACCGCGGCGCTGGACCCGGCCCGGCTGCTGGAGCAGGCGCTGCGGCGCATGTGCGCCACCTTCGAGGCCGACGCGGCCCTGGCCTTCCTGCCGGTGGGCGACGGGCTGGAGCGCGCCGCCGCCCTGGGGATCTCGCCGGCCTCGCTGGCGCTGTCGGCGCGGCTCGAGGCGGGCGAGGGGCCGGCCGGCCTGGCCATGACGCGCCTCCAGCCGGTGGTGGCCGCCACCGACGAGGAGGCGGGGCCGCGCTGCGCCGAGGTCCGCCGGCGCGAGGCGCTGCGGGCCCTGGCGGCCGTGCCGCTCCTGGCCAAGAGCCGCGCCGTGGGCGCGTTCTGCCTGGGGCGCCGGGCCGGCCGGGGCTTCGAGCCGGGCGAGGTGGCCCTGCTCACCGCCCTGGGGGCGCAGCTCGGGGTGGCGGTGGACGCGGCCCGGCAGCACGCCGACACGCAGCGGCGCGCCCGCGACCTGGAGGCCATCTCCTCGCTGGCGCTCCGCTTCTTCGCCGGGGCGCCGGGGGACGTGGCGCGCCTCCTGGAGGAGGCCTGCGCCGAGGTGCGGCGGGCCCTGCAGGCCCGCCAGGCCGCCATCATGCTGCTCGACGAGGAGACCCAGCTCCTCGAGGTGGCGGCCGCGGACGGCCTGCCCGTGCCGGAGATCGCGCGCTCCGTGCCGCTGGCCCGCTCGGCCCTGGCCGCGGAGGCGCTGCAGGGGGGGGCCCCGCTCTCCAGCGACGACACCTCGCGGGACCCGCGCAGCGCCCTGTTCGGCCGCAGCGAGGCGCCGCCCATGGCCCTGCTGGCCATCCCCATCGCCGCCCGCAGCCGTCGGCGCGGCATCATCTTCGTGGGCGACGCGCCCGGGCGCCGCTTCGTCCCGGCCGACCTGGCGCTGGCCACCGCCCTGGGGGGCGAGCTCGCCATGGCGCTGGAGAACGCCGAGCTGCACGCCGAGGCGCGGCGGCGCCTGTCCGAGCTCTCCGCCATCATCGACGTGGCCCGGGTGGTCTCCTCCTCGCTCGACCTGGACCGGGTGCTGGAGACCGGCGCCGAGCACCTCAAGATGACGGTGGGCGGCGACGGCTGCACCGTGCTGCTGGCCGACCACCGCGGCGGCGTGCTGCGCCGCGCGGCCTGGCACGGCGAGCCGCTGGAGCGCGAGGTGGTGCCGCTGGACGCCCCCTCCCTGGCGCGCGACGCCCTGGCCACGCGGGCGCCGGCGGCGGGGCGGCTCCCGGGCG
>JAJYAW010000486.1 GCA_021779335.1 Myxococcales bacterium
CGGCCCGGCGCAGCGCGGTCTGGCCGGTCCGGGTGACCTCCGCGCCGCCGCCGGCCGCGAGGCGGAAGAGGGCGCGCCAGGCGCCCAGCGCGATCTCGGTGCCGTCGGCGAGCGGGGCCTCGGCCACGTCGGCCCCCCCGACGCGAGTGCCGCGCCCCGACCGGTCGACGAGGTGGAAGGCCGCGCCGCGCCGCTCGACCACGGCCTGGACCCGGGAGAGGCCTGGGTCCGGGAGCGAGACGTCGCACTCCGGGGCACGGCCGATGGACGTGGTGCCCGTCAGGGCGATGCGGAGGAGCTCCTCACCGTGGCGGAAGAAGGCCAGCTCGGGCATGGGCCCTCCCTGGCTACCCAATTCCGCGGGCGAGGTGAAGGAGAAAATCACGCTGGGTGCTGGAACGGCGGGCGGACGGGCGTGCATGACGGACGGCCATTGCACGGACGGGGCCGCGCCGCGGACGGCCGCCAAGCGGCCGGATCGAGGGCGGAAGGGCGGCGCGGCGGACCGGCCCGGGCGCGCCGGACCGGCCGGGGCGCGGACCAAGGCCCGCCGCGCGGACCTCGGACGGAAAGTCGCAGGTGCGGGAGGCGGCTCAGCCCCGCGCCAGCGCCTGGTAGCCCTCGTCGGCCTCGAGGGAGCGGAACATCGGGTCGGACTCGAGCCAGGCGCGCACCTTGGCCGGGTCCACCGCCAGGGCCCGGCGCAGCGCCTCGAGCGACTCGGCGGGCCGGCCCCAGAGCGCCAGCAGGGCCGCCAGGTTGTAGTTGAGCAGGAGGTCGTCCGGCGAGAGCTCGCGCGCCCGCAGGTAGGCGCGCTCGGCCTCGGCGTAGAACCCCTTCTGCGCGTAGCAGATGCCCAGGTCGAGGTGGGCCTCGAAGCTGCCCGGCTCCAGCCGCACGGCCTCCTTGAGCAGGCCGATGGCCGCGCGGTGGTCCCCCTCGTCCATGAGGAGCGCCGCCAGCTCCTGGCGGGCCACGGCGTCGGCGGGCGCCTGCTCCACGGCCGCGGCCAGGGCCGCGCGCGCCTCCGCCGGCTGCCCCAGGTCGGCCAGCGTGAGCCCCAGGTTGAGCTGCGCGTCGGGGTAGGCGGGCTCCAGCGCCAGCGCCTCGCGGTACTCGGCCACCGCCACCTCGGCCCCGTGGCCGGCCAGGAAGCTGGCCAGGTTGTAGTGGGCGGTGGCGCTGTCCGGCTCGAGCCGCAGCGCCGCCAGGTACTCGGCCAGCGCCTCCCGCCAGCGCCGCTGCTCGGCGAAGACCGTGGCCAGGTTGTCGTGGGCGTGGGCCGAGTCCGGGTCGAGCTGGATGGCCCGCTCGAACTCCTTGACCGCCTCGTCGAGCCAGCCGCGGTCCGCCAGCTCGATGCCGCGGGCGTTGTGCTGGTCCGAGAGGGCGGCGCGGTCCTTGTCCTGCGGCACGGCCGGGAGTGTACTCTCCCCCATGGCCCACTACACGGAACTGACGCCCGCCGCCCTCGCCGAGGCCTGCGCCCGCTTCGGGCTGCCGCCGCCCGACCGCGTCCAGCCCGAGCCGCGAGGGCGCGTCAACACGAGCTACCACCTCTGGTGCGGCGCCGAGCGCTGGTTCCTCAGGCTCGCCGAGGCGGCCAGCGAGGCGGACGTCCGCTTCGAGGCCGAGGTGCAGCGCTACCTCTTCCAGGCCCGCTTCCCCGTGCCGCGCCTGGTCACCACCACGGCCGGCCAGCCCTTCGCCACCGTGGGGGGCAAGCCGGCCATGCTCTTCGCCTACGCGCCGGGCGAGGAGGTGGCGCGCGCCGACGCCGGCCCGGAGCGCTGCCGGCGCATCGGGGAGCAGCTCGGCCGGCTCCACGAGCTCTCGGCCGGGTTCACCCTGGAGCGGGCCAACCCGTACGGCGCGGCCCGGGTGGCCGGCTGGCTGGCCGAGCTGGGCGACGGGGGCGCCGACGCCGAGGTCCGGGGCGCCCTGCCGCTCCTGCAGGAGGAGCTGGCCGCGGCGGCCACGCTCCCGGGCGCGCCGCGCGGCCTCTGCCACGGCGACCTCTTCATCGACAACGTGCTCTGGCTGGGGGATCGGGTGGGCTACCTGCTCGACTGGGAGATGAGCTGCACCGAGGCCTTCGCCTGGGACCTGGCGGTGGCGGTGGACGCCTGGTGCTGGCGGGGCGGCCACGACCACCTGCGGGCGGTGGCGCTCGTCGAGGGCTACCGGTCACGCCGCAAGCTCGAGCCGGAGACGGTGGCGGCCCTCCACGCCCACGCCAGGGCCCAGGCGCTGCGCTACGCCGTGGGGCGGCTGCGCGCCTTCCCCGGCGGCCCGCCGCCGGGCGGGCAGGTGGTCTGGAAGGACTGGCGGTCCTACCGCGACCGGCTCACGGCCCTGCGCTCCATGGGAGAGGCCGGGTACCTCCGGCTGCTCGGCCTGGCCCGCTGAGGCCGCCGGGCTACAGGCCGGAGAGGATCTTCCACTCCGCGCCGATCTTGCGGAAGCGCATCCGCTGCAGGTCGGAGGTCCGCTTGGGCACGGCGCCGGCGGGGGTCAGCACGCGGAAGTAGTCGTCGTAGAAGAGCTCGGCCTGGGCGCGGTCGCCGCTCACCTCGATGGTCTTCACGCCGATCTCCAGCTTGAGCGAGTCCACCTTGCCGAGGTCGGCGGCCAGCACCCGCTCCAGGCCGGCCCGGTCGAGGTCGTCGTCCGGCGAGGGGGTGCCCCCGTTGTCGAAGTAGTCCGGCGCCACCAGCGCCAGCACCGCCGCGGCGTCCTTCTTCTGCATGGCCTCGGCGTAGGCGCGGATGACGCCGTAGATGGCCCGGT
Organism: Myxococcales bacterium; assembly: GCA_021779335.1. Taxonomy (GTDB): domain Bacteria; phylum Myxococcota; class Myxococcia; order Myxococcales; family Anaeromyxobacteraceae; genus JADKCZ01. The sequence goes on from JAJYAW010000486.1 coordinate 2,791, forward strand.
TGTCCCGCGTGTCCTTCGCCCCCGTGCCCGGGATGAGCGAGGGGGAGCAGGCGGCCAGCGAGAGGGCGGCGAGCACGGCGAGGGCGCGTGAGGTCATGGCGAGGACCGTATGCGCGGCGGGTGGTCCCGGTCAACGGGCTCGCCGGGCGCGGGCTCGCCTGGCCGGGCGGCCCGCGCCCGCTCGAAGCGGCAGCGGCGCAGCCCC
>JAJYAW010000487.1 GCA_021779335.1 Myxococcales bacterium
GCTCCGGAGGCGCCCGGGCCGGCCGGCGGCGTGGCCCGGCGCCCCGTTACCGGGCTCCGCGCCCGGCGCGCGCCTTGGCCTCGGCGGCCAGGGCCCGGACGGAGAAGCCCGGGGTCTGGGCGTACTCGTCGGTGGCCGTGGTGTGGAACGGCGTGGCGTTGGCCTTCATCTGGGCCAGCAGGTCGGCCGGGATGCCCGGCGCGGCGCGCCGGAGCCAGGGATCGTTCTGGTAGTTCACGGAGGGGCCGCGCAGCAGCGCCTTCTCGTCGAGCCACTGGGCGCCGCGCTCGTAGCTGGGCGGCGCGTGCTCGCCGGTGTCCATGCGGATGGCGTCCTTGGGGCAGGCCTCCACGCAGAAGCCGCACACCACGCAGCGGAGCTCGTCGATGACGAACTTGACGGGGTACTTCTCCACCGGGTCGTCCGGGTACTCGCCGGCCTCGATGTAGATGCACTGGGCCGGGCAGGCCGTGGCGCACATGTAGCAGGCCACGCAGCGGGCCTTCCCGTCCTCGCGGGGCACCAGCCGGTGCAGGCCGCGGTAGCCGGGCGGGTACGGCGCCTTCTCCTCCGGGTAGAACATCGTGACGTTGTCGGACTTCCCGAGGCCGCGCGGTCGCTCCAGGATGTCCGGGTTGGCGTCGCGCGTGAAGAAGAGGTTGCGCAGGAAGTGGGCCGTCACCGTGCCGATGCCCCGGATGATCTCCGGGAAGTACATGCGCTCGCGGAGATCGGCGGGCCGGTTGTCGAGCTGGTAGGGCATGTCAGTGTCCCCCGCCGTGCGCGTGGGCCGGGCCGTGGGCGGCGGCGGCGGCGGGCGCCTTGCCGGTGGCGCCCACCAGGACCGCCACCACCACGATGGTGACGAGCCCCAGCGCGGCGAGCAGATGGAGCGACGGGTCGAGGAGGATGGCCGCGCCGGTCACGAAGATGTTGATGAGCGCCGCCGGGAGCAGGATCTTCCAGCAGAGTTGCTGGATCTGGTCGTAGCGGAAGCGGGGCAGCAGCCAGCGGATGGTGAGCTGCAGCCACATCATCACCACCATCTTGGCCAGGAAGACGCCGCCGCAGACCGCCGCGAACAGGGGCGGCGACAGGCTGGCCCGCAGCCACTCGGTGAAGCCGGCGATGGGCAGCGGGTGCCAGCCGCCCAGGAAGACGGCGGTGATGACCCCGGCGAAGACCGTGATCTCGAGGAACTCGGCCAGGAACATCATGCCGAACTTCATGCCCGAGTACTCCAGGAAGTAGCCGACGATCTCGCTCTCGCCCTCGGGCAGGTCGAAGGGGGCGCGCTTGGTCTCGGCGAAGCCGGAGGTGAAGTAGATGAGGAACCCGACCGGCTGCAGCAGCAGCCCCCAGGCCGGCACGAACCCCAGCACGCCCTGCCCCTGCGCCACCACCATCTGGTCGAGCTGGAGCGAGCGGTAGGCCATCATGGTGCCGACCAGCGCCAGGCCCAGCGAGACCTCGTAGGCGATCATCTGCGAGGAGGCGCGCACGCCGCCCAGCAAGGCGAGCTTGTTGTTGGAGGCCCAGCCGGCCAGCGAGGTGCCGTACACCTGGAGCGAGGCGAGGGCGAAGAGGTAGAGCAGGCCGGCGTCCATCCTGGCCACCTGCAGCGCCACCCCCTGGCCGGCGCCGCGCGCCCCCTCGAAGAAGGCGCCCAGGTCGACGGTGGGTCCCACCGGCACGATGGCGAAGAGGCAGAAGACCGGCGCGAAGGCCATCATGGGCGCCAGCTCGAAGAGCAGGTGGGTGGCCCGGGCCGGGTCGATGCGCTCCTTGGTCAGCATCTTGAGCGCGTCGGCCGCCAGGTAGGGGATGCCGCCCAGCGGGTTGCCGAAGACCTTGATCCGGTTGGCGCCCGTCCGGTTCTGCAGGAGCGCCGACCACTTGCGCTCCGCCACCGTGAGGAGGGAGCCCGAGATCATGAGGACGACCATCATGAGCGTCAGCACGTTGGCCAGGCTGACGCCGTAGTGGATGGCCGAGGGGCTCACCGTGCCGGGCGGGTTGAAGCCCAGCGAGATGGACAGGGCGTTGAAGCCCCACCCCAGGCCGGCGGCGGCCCAGTAGAAGGCCCCGGCCAGGGCCATCAGGCCGACCACCACCATGACCAGCGCAAACGACATTCCGAAGAAGCGCTTCACGCGTTCTCCTCCCTTACCAGCTGGTCGGGGCGACGCCGCGCGTGGCGGGTTCGCTCCCCTCGGGCGGCAGCCGCTCCTTCTGTCCCGCGAGCCGGCCGTCCACCGTGCCCGCGGCCAGCGGCAGCAGCCCCTTGCGGCGGCCCACCGACGGCAGCGAGTCCCACTTGAAGTCCCACAGCGCCACGCCGGTCACGCGGGGCGAGAGCGCCAGCCAGACCTCGCGGCCGGTGCTCCAGCCCAGGTCCAGGCCGAGGGCACGCCCCACCGCGCCGCACAGGGCGAGGTGCGGGCGGGCCTCGCCGCGCGGGTACCAGGCGGCCTCGAAGCGCTGGGCGCGCCCCTCGAAGTTGACGAAGGTGCCGTCGCACTCCGCGTGCGGAGAGGCGGGCAGCAGCGCGGTGGCGCCGGCCGCCAGCGTCCCCTCGTTGACCGCCTGGACCACCAGCAGCGGCAGCTGCGCCAGCGCGGCGGCCCCGGCCTCGTCGGGCACCTCGCTGCCGACCGCCCAGAGGGCCTTCACCCGGCCCGCCTCGGCGGCCGCCAGGAGCTCCGCGAAGGGGCGGACGGCGAGGCCGTAGGCCTGCGCCGCCAGCTCCAGCCCCTTGCGGTTGGGGTTCTCGTCGGCCTTCTTGAGGAGGTCGTCCTGCCAGCCGTCCGGCCGGCCGCCCACGAAGACCTCGGCGACGCCGAGCGCCTCCCTGGCGACGTGGCAGGCCGCCAGCAGGTCCTCCAGCGAGGCCACGGGCGAGAGCAGCACGGCCAGCCCCTGCCCCCGGGCCGCGGCCAGCGCGGCGGCGGCCGCCTGGACGGCCTCGTCGCGCGTGGCGGACCGCCCCCC
>JAJYAW010000488.1 GCA_021779335.1 Myxococcales bacterium
GGGTGGGGCGGTCACGGCGGCCGCCGGCGCCGGCGCGGGGGCGGGCGGCGGCGGGGGCGGGGGCGGGGGCGGGGTCGAGCCGCAGGACCGGGCCCAGAGGGCCGCGGCGGCGAGGAGGGTCAGCGCGAGCCCGAGGGCGGCGAGCGCGGCGCGGCGCGGCCGGTGCTCAAGCATGGCGGGCCGGCGAGGCCGCCGCCGGGAAGTGGACGGTGAACGTCGTGCCGCGCCCGGGCTCGCTCTCCACCTGGATGCGGCCGTGGTGGGCCTCGACGATGCCGTGGGCCAGCGAGAGGCCCAGCCCGGCCCCTGCCGCCTGGCCCGTCGAGAAGAAGGGATCGAAGATGCGGTCCCGGAGCTCCGGCGCGATGCCGCGGCCCGTGTCGGTCACGGTGAGCCGGAGCGCCGCGCCCTCCACCGAGGCGATCCTCACCGAGATGCGGCCCCCCGGCGGCGTGGCGGCCAGGGCGTTCTCCAGCAGGCGGGTCACCAGCGCCTCGACCTGCTCCGGATCGCCCTCCAGCGGCGGCTGGTCGGGCTCGGTCGCCAGCGAGAGCGCGAGCCCGGCCGCCGTGGCGGCGGGCCGGAGCCGCTGCACGGCGGCCGCGACCGGCCGGTCCAGCTGGAAGCGGCGGGCCCCCTCCAGCTGGCCGGGCCCGGCCAGCCGGCGCAGGTCGCGGACCACGTCGGCGACGCGGCGGGCCTCGGAGAGGGCCGTCGCGAGCAGCTGGCCCGCCTCGGACGCGGGTCCGACCTGCCCCCGCGCCAGGGTCACGAGCCCGACCACCGACGTGAGGGGGCTGTTGAGCCCCTGCGCCACGCCGGCGCTGAGCGAGCCCAGGGCCGTGAGCCGCCGGGTCCGGGCGATCTGCGCCTCGGCGTCGCGCAGCTCCCGGGTGCGGGTGTCGACGCGGGCGAGCAGCTCCTGGTTGAAGGCCCGGATCTCCTCGTCGCGGCGGCGGACCTCGCCGGCCATGTGGGTGAAGGTCCGCGCCAGCGCGCCGAGCTCGTCGGGTCCGGCCTCGGGCAGCGGCGCGTCGGACCTCCCCTCCCGCAGGGCGTCCGCGGCCTCGGTGAGCCGCCGCACCGGCCGCGTCAGGGCGCGCGACAGCAGGAGCCCGAGCCCCCCGGAGAGGAGGAGCGCCCCCAGGGCCCAGGCGATGGACTGCCGCTGGATGCGGTCGGCGGCGCGGAAGGCGAGCGAGATGGGCTGGGCGACCACGACCGACCAGCCGAGGGAGCCCACCGGGGCGGCCGAGGCCAGCCAGGGCTGGCCGTCGCGGCGGACCACCCGGCGGGTCCTGGGGCCGGTCAGCTTGTCCACCAGCGCCTCCTCCTCCGGCGACAGCCCGTCGGACGCGGCCCCGCCCAGGAGGCGGCCGGCCCCGTCCACCAGGTAGGCGGCGCCCTCGCCCGCCGCGTCCTGGAGCGGGCCGGAGAGGCCGCTCAGCGAGAGCTCGGCGGCGAGGACCCACTGGCCGGCCGGGTCGATGCGCACCGCCAGCGCCAGGCGGGGTACGCCGCTGCCGGGCGCGCGGTAGGGCGGCCCCACCGCCAGGCCGGCCTTCAGGGCCGCGTCCAGGGGCACGGCCCGGCTGAAGGCGTCGAGGCCGGGCTGGTCGACCGGCTCGTGCCCGCGCAGCGCCGGGTCGAGGTCCGGGCGCGGCTCGGACACCACGTCGGCCACGGCCCGCCCGCTCCGATCGATGACCGCGAGGATGTTGAGATCCGGGGACTGGCGGTAGGGGATGGCCAGCGCCGCCGGGATGTCCTTGCGGGAGAGCCGGTCGAACGGGATGTAGGAGGCGGTCTGGTGGAGCCCCTGGAGCCGGTCGAGCGTCAGCCGCTCACAGTCGCGCGCCAGCTCGCTCGCCTCCCGCTCCAGGTCGTTCCCCACCGAGGCGGTCAACTCATCGCGGGTGCCGTGGACGGCCAGCCAGCCGAGCACCAGGACCGGCACCAGGCCGGCCACCCCCGTGGCCATCTGGATCCGGGTGCCGAGCGTCATCGTCGTGCCTGCGGAGGGGCCGCTCCCAAGTCCGCGAGTCTACCCTCCTCCTGCCGCCGGTCGCGAGCAAGCGGTGTCCCAGGGACGGGGGTCGGCCCGCGTCAGGCCCTTGACGCCCGCCCCGGGGCGGCCCGACCCCCACGAGCGGGCGCCCCGCGCGGGTGGCCGGGAGCGGCCCGCGGCGCAGCCTTGACAGCTCCGCGGGGCGCCTTACCTAGGGAGCGTGACGGCCGACCGGTGGCGCGCACCGCCGGCAGCGGTCCGTCCACACCCACAACCTGCGAAGTGAAGAGGAGACAGCCATGCTGACGCTCTGGAGGACCAACCACGCCCTGCCGTCGCTCGCCGCCGAGGTGAACCGGCTCATGAACGACGTCGCCCTCACCACGCCGGCCTTCTCCGCCACCGGCCTCACGCCGCCGGCCGACGTCCTGGAGGACGCCCAGGGGTTCCGCGTCGTGCTCGACCTGCCGGGCGTCGACCCGGCCAGCATCAAGCTCTCGGTGGAGAAGGACACGCTCGACGTGGCGGCGGAGCGCAAGCTCTCCGCGCTGGCGCCCGGCGAGGAGCTGCTGCGGAGCGAGCGCGCCCTGGGCGCCCTCGCCCGGCGCTTCACGCTGCCCGCCTCGGTCGACTCGAGCCGGGTCGAGGCCCGCTACGAGGCGGGCGTGCTCACCGTGACGCTGCCGAAGCGGGAGGAGGCCAGGGCCCGCGCCATCCCGGTGGTGGTGCGGTAGGGGCCTAGGGCGCCGGGGCCCTGGCCGCCGCCGCGGGCGGGGCCAGGACCTCGGGCGTGAGCCCCTCCCCCAGGAGCAGGGGGACCAGCGTGGCGGCGTCGCCGCGCAGCAAGATCGACTCGGCACCCACCGCCGAGCCGCGCAGCAGCGCCTGGAGCGCGGCTCCGTCCACCCGCCGGAGCGCGGCGGCGAAGCCGTTCCACGCGCCGAGCGGGGCCCCGGCCTGCGCCAGGGCGCC
>JAJYAW010000489.1 GCA_021779335.1 Myxococcales bacterium
CCGGCCCGCACCGGCCCGCCGCACCGCCTCCGGCCGCGCCATGCTGGAGTACGGTCGGACGGTGCTGGCCGCCGAGGCCGCCGCCATCGCCCGGGTGCAGCTCGGCGAGCCCTTCGCCCGCGCCGTGGAGTGGATCCTGGGCTGCTCCGGCCGGGTGGTCGTGACCGGCATGGGGAAGCCCGGCTTCGTGGCCCAGAAGATCTCGGCCACCCTGGCCTCCACCGGTACCTCCTCCTACTTCGTCCACCCGGCCGAGGCGGCCCACGGCGACCTGGGACGCGTCTCCGGGGACGACGTCGTCGTCGCCCTCTCCAACTCGGGCGAGACCGAGGAGATCCTGCGGCTCCTGCCGGCCCTGAAGAAGATCGGGGCGCGCATCGTGGCCATCACCAGGGACACGGTCAACCCGCTCGCGCGCGGCAGCGACCTGGTCGTCGCCATCGGCAACGTCGAGGAGGCCTGCCCCCTGGGGCTGGCCCCCACCGCCTCCACCGCCGTGCTGCTGGCGGTGGGCGACGCGCTGGCCATGACGGTGCTGGAGAACCGCGCCTTCTCCCGCGAGGAGTACGCCCTGTTCCACCCGGGCGGGAAGCTCGGGCGCGGCCTCATGAAGGTGGGCGAGCTGATGCGGCAGGGCGAGGCCTGCCCGGTGGTGGCCGAGTCGGCGCCGCTCGCGGCCGCGGTGGCGGTCATGACCGAGACCCCGGGACGCCCCGGCGCCACCGGCGTGCACGACGCGGCCGGCAAGCTGGTGGGCATCTTCACCGACGGTGACCTGCGCCGCCTGGTGGAGCACGGCCTGACCGACTTCACCCGGCCCACCGCCTCGGCCATGGGGCGCCACCCGCGCACCATCCGCCCGGAGGACCTGGTGGTGGACGCGGCGCGCGTGCTGCGCGAGGCGCGCATCGATCAGGTGCCGGTGGTGGACGGCGAGGGGCGCATGGTTGGGCTCCTCGACGTGCAGGACCTGCTCGCCGCCAAGATCATCTGAGGCGCCATGGCCCGCTCCCCCAGCCGCCGGCCGGTCGCCGGCCCCCGCTCCGCCCGGCGCGCCGCGCCGCCGGAGCGCGACCTCATCGCGGTGGCCGACGAGGCCCTGCGCCACGCCGTCTGCGCCGCCGGCCGCCGCCTCGCCGACCTCGACCTCATCGGGGCCGGCGAGGGGAACCTGTCGGCGCGGCGGGCCGACGGCACCTTCCTGGTGACCCCCTCCGGCGCCGCGAAGGGGCGCCTCGCCCCCGGCGACCTGCTGGTGGTGGACGGGGACGGCCAGGTGGTCTCCGGCCACGGCCGCCCGTCCACCGAGCTCGCCATGCACCTGGCCGCCTACGTGGCGCGCCCCGAGATCGCGGCGGCGGTGCACGCCCACCCGCTCACCGCGGTGGCGCTCACCGTGGCCGGCCTGCCCTGGCCCGGCGACCTGGTGCCGGAGGCGGCCGTGACCCTGGGCCCGGTGGCGGTGGCCCCCTTCGCCGTCCCCGGGACGCTGGAGGTGCCCGCCTCGCTGGCGCCGTACCTGCCGCGCCACGACGTCCTGCTCCTCGCCCGCCACGGCGCCCTCTGCCTGGGCGCCACCGTCACCGAGGCGATGGACCGGATGGAGACGCTGGAGCGGGTGGCGCGCATCGCGCTGGCGGCCCGCGGCTTCGGGCGCTGCGATCCGCTGCCGGAGGCGCAGGTGGCGCTGGTGCTGCGCGCCGCCGGCAAGCCGCCGCGGGAGCCGGCCTGAGCCCCGGGCCGCGCGCCGCGGAGCGCGCCAAGCTGTCGGTCCCGGCCGGCGGCCGCTGGGTGGCGCACGCCCACGGACACGCCTTCAGGCTGGAGCCCGAGGGGCCGGGGCCGGCCCGCATCGTGGCCGCGCCGGACCGCGACCAGGTCGGGCTGCTCCTCGAGCTCGCCCGCGCGCTGCCCGAGCCGTTCGTCGTCGTCTACGTCCTCCTCTCCATGCGGACCCTGCGCCCGCCGGGGCGTTACGAGGCGGTCCACCCGCTCTCGCACGCGCAGCTCGAGCCCCTCCTCTCCCGCTTCCGCGCCTACCTGGAGCAGGACGGGCGGCACCACCTCTGGATCGGCTCGGCCGCCGAGCCTTCCACCCTGGTCTACGACCAGCACCAGGTCCTCTTCCTCTACGGCCGGCTCGACGCCTACCAGGCCGTCCTGCGCGCCGCCGGCTTGGTCGAGGGGCCGGTGACCGTCCCGGAGCCCCACCGGCACGAGGCGCACGAGGCCTTCGACGCCGACGAGCACGCGCTGCTGGGGACGCAGGCCTGGACCTGGAACCCGCTCGAGCCGGAGGACGAGGAGCTCGACTGAGCCTGCCGCACCGTGGCGCAGGGGGCCGCGCGGCGCCACGCCCCGCCGGCCGGCGTCGATGTGATCCTTGAGGTGGGCCCCGGCGACGGGTAGCGTGGACGCGATCCCGTGCGCCCCGGCCCGACGCCCACCTCCCGCCCGCCCCCACGGACCGCCCGCCTGGTGATCAGCTGCGCGCTGGCGCTGGCGCTGGCAGGGCCGGCGGCGGCGGCGCCCGGCGCGCCCCTGCCGGTGGCGCTCTACCCGCTGGCCACCGACGGGCTCACCAGGGACGAGGTGAGCGACGTCGAGGCGGTGCTGGTCTCCGGCCTCCACCAGGCGGCGCGCGGCGGCACGCTCTCCGTGCGCGAGCCGGCGGTGCTGCGGCCGTCCTGCGGCCGGAACCCGACCGACGAGTGCCTGGCGGCCCTGGCCGGCCGCGGCGTGGTCCTGGTGGCCCGCGCCCGGCGCCAGGGCGTCAACGTGGCGGTGGCGGTGGCGCTCGTGAACGGCGGCCGGAAGCGGACGCGGTGGGGCTCCTTCCTGACCACGCTCTCGGTGCAGGACGCCCGCCCCTGCGCCCAGGCGCTCTGGCTGCTGGAGTTCGAGCTCTCCAGCCCGGGGATGGTGCCGCCGCCCCTCCCGCCGGCGCCCGCGCCGGTCGCCGCGGCCC
>JAJYAW010000490.1 GCA_021779335.1 Myxococcales bacterium
TGGGCGCTGGCCGGGGCCGGGCCGTCCTGGTACTCCGGCGGCGGCTCGTCGTCCGCGAGGTCCGGCGGGGGCTCGTCGCGGCGCGGCGGGCGGGCCCCGGCCAGCTCCTCGCGCAGCGCGCCCACGTCGAGCTCCAGCTTCCGGGCGATGGCGTCCTCGAACACCGAGCGGGCCAGCCCCTCCGGCACCAGCCGGACCAGCGGCGCGAGCTCGGCCACGGCCGCCAGCTTGGCCTCCAGGGCGGCGGCGGCGGGCCTCGGGCCGCAGGTCCGCTCCACGGCCCGCTCCAGCAGGAACTGCGAGAGCGGCACGGCGGCCGTGAGGAGCGCCTCGACCCCGGCGCGGCCGTGCAGGCGGGCGTAGTCGTCCGGGTCCACCTTGCCGGCCTCGGCGGGGAGGAGGGCCACCTTGCCCGAGACGCCGGAGGGGAAGAGGGCCGCGGCCGCCTTGCCGGGCGCGGCGAGCCCGGCCACGTCGCCGTCGAACAGGACGGTGACCTCGCGGCAGTCGCAGCGCTTGAGCAGCTCCACGTGCTCCGGCGTCAGCGCCGTGCCGCAGACCGCCACGGCGTTCCTCACGCCGGCCTGGTGCAGCCCGATCACGTCGAAGTACCCCTCCACCAGCACGGCCGCGCGGGTCCTGCGGATGGCCTCGCGCGCGAGGTCGATCCCGTAGAGCACGCGGCTCTTCTTGTAGAGCGGGGTCTCGGGCGTGTTGAGGTACTTCGCGCCCTGCTCCCCGCCCAGCGCGCGGCCCCCGAACCCGATCACCTGGCCGTCCAGCGAGGTGATGGGGAACATGAGCCGCCGGCGGAACCGGTCGTAGCTCCGCCCGTCGTCCTTGACGACGAGGAGCCCCGCGTTGCGGAGCGCCGCGTCGGCGATGCCCTTCTCCTTCAGCCGCCCGGAGAGGTCGTCCCACCCCTCCGCGGCCACCCCGAGGCGGAAGGCCCTGACCTGCTCCTCCGCCACCCCGCGCGACGCCAGGTACGAGCGCGCCGCCTCCCCGAACCTGCTCTGCAGGCGGGCCGCCCAGTAGCGGGCGGCCGCGTCGTTGGCGGCCTGGAGCTCGCCGCGCTCCTTCCGGCGCCGCTGCGCCTCCGCCGTCTCCTGGGCGTCCGACTCCGGGATCTCCACCCCGACCTCGGCCGCCAGCTCCCGCACCACCTCCGGGAACTCCTTGCCCTGCAGCTTCTGGAGGAAGGTGAAGACGTTGCCGTGCTCACCGCACCCGTAGCACTTGTAGTGCTTGTCCTCCGTGTACACGTGGAAGCTCGGCGTCCGCTCCCCGTGGAAGGGGCAGTTCCCCTTCCACGTCCTGCCGGCCCGCTTCAGCTCGACGTGGCGGCCGATGACCGCCACCACGTCCACGCGGGCCTTGATCTCCTCGATGACCTCGTCCGGGATCAGGTCGTCCCTCTCCCCCGCCCGGCACGGCTACCGCCCGGAGAGGCGCGCCTTGACCAGCTCCGAGACCAGCTTGCCGTCGGCCCGGCCCTGCACCTCGGGGAGCAGGGCCTTCATGACCGCGCCCATGTCCTTGGGGCCCTGGGCGCCGAGCCGGGCCACCACCTCGTCCACCTTGGCCCTCACCTCGGCCTCGCCGAGCTGGGCCGGGAGCCAGGCCTGGAGGATGGCGATCTCGGCCTCCTCCTTGTCGACCAGGTCCTGCCGGTGGCCGGCGCGGTACTGCTCCACCGAGTCCCGGTGCCGCTTCAGCTCGGAGGTGATGACCTGCAGCACCCCCGCGTCGTCGAGCGGCTTCATGAGCTCGATCTCGCGGTACTTGACGGCGCTCTTGAGCATGCGGACCACGGAGAGCTTCACCGTGTCCTTCTCGCGCATGGCCGACTTCAGGTCGGCGTCGAGCTGGTCCTTGAGCGCCATGGGCGGGCGGGCCTCCCTGCGGCCTAGAAGGACTTGCGGTTCTTCTTGAGCGCGCGCTTCTTGGCGGCGATGGCCTTCTTCTTCCGCTTCACGCTGGGCTTCTCGTAGTGCTCGCGCTTGCGGATCTCCGAGAGGATGCCCGCCTTCTCGCACTGCTTCTTGAAGCGCTTCATGGCGTTCTCGAAGGACTCGCCTTCCTTGACACGCACTCCGGTCATTCGGTTCTTCCTCTTTCTCGACGGGTGACGAAACGGGTCGCCAACAAAGCGCAAAGCCGGGCGCCTGGTGGGCACCCGGCTTCAGCGCGCGGTTGGACGGAGCACTTAGGAAGAAATCGCCCCCTTGTCAAGGGGTTCCGGCCCTGGGAGGCGCGCCGTGCCGCTGCTCCAGCACCTCGTAGACCTCCCCCGGCGCGACCCCGGCGGAGGCCAGCACCACGAACAGGTGGTAGACGAGATCGGCCGCCTCGAGCGCCAGGTGCTCCCGGGTGTCCTGGCCGGCCAGCAGCCCCTGCTGGGCCTCGGCCACCTCGTAGGCCTCCTCCACCACCTTGCGGCGGGCCTTGGCCGGCGCGGCCAGGAGCTGGCGGGTGTAGCTCCTCTCCGCGGTGGGGTCGTCCCGGCGGGCCTGGATGGTGCTCCAGAGCTGGGCGAGGAAGCGCTCGTCGGCCATTCTCACGTCTCCTGGGCGGTGAAGAAGCAGCTGCGGGACCCGGTGTGGCAGGCCGGGCCGGTCTGGCGCAGGGTGTAGAGCACGGCGTCGCCGTCGCAGTCCACCGCGATGCGGCGCACCTCCTGCCGGTGGCCGGAGGTGTCGCCCTTGCGCCAGAGCTCCTGGCGGCTGCGCGACCAGTAGGTGCCGCGGCCGGTGTGGAGGGTCTCCTCCAGGGCGGCGCGGTTGGCCCAGGCCAGCATGAGGACCGTGCCGTCCTCCTCCTGGGCGATGACCGGCACCAGGCCGCGCTCGTCGTACTTCACGAGGTCGAGCACCGAGGTGGCGGCCACCGAGTCGGCCGCCAGATCGCCGCGGGCCGCGGGGTCCGGGCCGGGTCGGGGCGCCCGGCGCGG
>JAJYAW010000039.1 GCA_021779335.1 Myxococcales bacterium
CTGGCGGCCGGCCTGCTCGGCGCGGCCTTCGGCGCGGCGGCCGCCCTGGCCGGGCGCCGGCTGGCCTTCTACGAGGTGACCGCCGCCGCGCTCCTCTGGACCGCCACGGTGGCCCTGCGGGTGGCGGTGCTCCCGTCGCTGCGCGGCTCGGCGCTGGGCGCCGAGGGGCTCGAGGCGCAGGGGACGCTGGTGGTGGTGCTGGGGCTCCTGGCGGCGGGGGCGCTGGCGGCGCTGGCGGTCTTCCTGGGCGCCACGGTGGCCTACCTGCTGGCCGGCTCCGGCCGGCTCGACGCCTCGCTCTCCTTCGAGCTCTACGTGGCGCGCAGCCACCTGCGCCTCTCGCCGCGCACGCTGCTGGGGCTCTTCCTGCTCTGCGTCACCGGCGTGCTGCCCGGCCTCCTCGTCCTGCTGGTGCGCGCCCTGGCCGGCGACGCGGCGGAGCGGCGCGCCGAGCGGCGCGGCCTGCTCCACGCCCGCGCGCGCATGCCGGCCACGCTCCTCATGACCCTCATCTCCATCGGCGGCGTGGCCATCGGGGTGTGGGCGCTCACCGTGGTGCTCTCGGTGATGAGCGGCTTCGAGGCCGACCTGAAGCACAAGATCCTGGGGCACAACGCCGACGGCATGGTCATGAAGTACGGCCAGAACGACTTCACCGACTGGCGCGAGGCGCGGCAGCGCGTGCTGGGGGTGCCGGGCGTCACCGGGGCCACGCCGTTCCTCTACAACGAGGTCATGATCTCGGCCGGCCAGAACCTGACCGGCGCCGTCGTCAAGGGCATCGACCCGGCCACCATCGGCACCGTCACCGACCTGCCCGCCTCGGTGGAGGAGGGCCAGCTGCGCTGGCTGGCCGACCCCTCCGCCGTCCCGGTGCCGCCGGTGCGCGACGCCGACCAGGCGCCGGCGCGCGGCCCGCTGCCGGGCATCGTGGTGGGCCGGGAGCTGGCGCGCACCCTGCGCGTGTTCGTGGGCGACCAGGTCAGCGTGGTCTCGCCCTTCGGCGATCTCGGGCCGGCCGGGCCGCAGCCCAAGAGCCGCCCCTTCCGCGTGGCCGCCATCTTCTACAGCGGCATGTACGAGTACGACTCGAAGTTCGCCTACCTGGACCTGGCCGAGGCGCAGCGCTTCTTCGGCACGGGCGACTCGGTGACCGGCCTGGAGCTCAAGGTGCGCGACGTGGACGCGGCCCGCGCCGTCATGGGACGCGTCCAGGTGGCGCTGGGCGGCTACCCGTACCGCACCAAGGACTGGGGAGAGCTCAACCGCAACCTCTTCTCCGCGCTGCAGATGGAGAAGCTGGTCATGGCCGTCATCCTGGGGTTCATCGTGCTGGTGGCCAGCTTCATCATCGTGGCCACCCTCATCATGCTGGTGCTGGAGAAGACCCGCGAGATCGCGGTGCTCAAGTCCATGGGGGCCGGGGTGCCGGCCGTCATGAAGATCTTCGTGGCCGAGGGGCTCATCATCGGCGCGGTGGGCACCTTCTTCGGCCTGGTGCTGGGCTTCGGCACCTGCCTGCTGGTGGACCGGGTGGGCATCCCGCTCGACCCGGAGGTCTACTACATCAACAACCTGCCGGTGCAGATGGACCCGGGGCAGTTCGCGCTGGTGGCGCTCATGAGCGTGGTGCTCGCCTACCTGGCCACCATCTACCCGGCCACCAAGGCGGCGCGCCTCCGCCCCGTCGACGGCCTGCGGAGCGAGTGATGGACGCCCCCGTCGCCAGCGTGCCCTTCGTGCAGGTGCAGGGCCTGGGCAAGACCTACCTGATGGGCGCGCGGCGCCTGGAGGTGCTGCGCGACCTCTCCCTCGAGATCCGGGCCGGCGAGCTGGTGGCCCTGACCGGCCCGTCCGGCGCCGGCAAGAGCACCTTCCTGCACGTCCTCGGCACCCTCGACGCCCCCAGCGCCGGCCGGGTCCTCTTCGACGGCCGCGACGTCTTCGCCCAGGGCGAGGAGGCGCTCTCCGCCTTCCGCAACTCCACCGTCGGCTTCGTCTTCCAGAGCCACCACCTGCTGCCGGAGTTCACCGCCCTGGAGAACGTCATGATGCCGGCCCTCATCCGGCGGCTGGCGCGCCCGGAGGCGGCGGCCCGGGCCGAGGAGATGCTGGGGCTGGTGGGGCTCTCGGATCGCCTGACCCACCGCCCCGGGGAGCTCTCCGGCGGGGAGCAGCAGCGGGTGGCGCTGGCCCGGGCCCTCTGCCTCAGGCCCCGGCTCCTGCTGGCCGACGAGCCGACCGGCAACCTCGACCCGCGCACCGCCGACGGCATCCACGCCCTGCTGGGCGACCTGAACGCCCGCCTCGGCATCACCGCCGTGGTGGTGACCCACAACGAGCGGCTGGCCGCAGCCCTGCCGCGGCGCCTGCGGCTCGCGGCGGGGCGGCTGGAGTGAGAAACCCCTTGAGCCTCCGCGCCCCTGGCACTACATTCCGCGGCTTCGTGGACCCCCGCCTCCGCTGTGCCTGGCCCATCGCCGCCGCCCTGATCCTCGCCCTCGCCGCCCCCGCGGCGCGGGCCGAGGAGGGGCCGCGCATCGCCGCCGTCGAGGTGGAGGGCAACCGGCGCGTCGAGGCCGACGCGGTGCGCGCCGCCGTCTCCAAGGTGGGCGCCGTGCTCGACCCCAAGCGCGTCTCCGCCGACGTGCGGGCGCTCATGAAGCTGGGGTTCTTCGAGGACGTGGTGGCCGAGGTGAAGGGGCCGCCGGCCCACCCGGTGCTGGTCTTCCGGGTCAAGGAGCGGCCCACCGTCAAGGAGGCCACCATCGTCGGCAACGACGAGCTCTCCAAGGACGACCTCAAGGACACGGTGGAGGTGAAGCCCTACTCCGTGCTCGACCTGGTGGCCGTCAAGAAGGACGTCAAGAAGATCCAGGAGAAGTACGTCGAGAAGGGGTACTTCCTGGCCGAGGTGACCTGGAAGCTGGAGGAGCTCCCGGACAACCAGGTGGCGGTGCGCTACGTGGTGAACGAGCGGGCCAAGGTCCTGGTGAAGCAGATCAGGTTCCTGGGGAACAAGCGCATCGGCGACGAGACCCTCAAGGCGGCCATGCTCACCCAGGAGGGGGGCCTGCTCTCCATCTTCAACTCGGCCGGCACCTACCGGGAGGACATGTTCCAGCGCGACCTGGCCGTCCTCTCCGGCGTGTACCTGGACCAGGGCTACATCAACGCCAAGCTCGGCAAGCCCTCCATGGCCCTCTCCCCGGACAAGCGCGAGCTCTACATCGCCATCCCCATCGAGGAGGGGGAGCAGTACACCATCGGCAAGCTGGGGTTCAGCGGCCAGCTCCTCGACCAGGAGCCGCGGCTGAAGAAGCTCCTCCAGTCCCGCTCCGGCGAGCTCTTCTCCCGCTCCCGCATCGGCGCCGACCTCTTCGCCGTGGGCGACGTCTACAAGGACCTGGGCTACGCCTACGCCAACATCACGCCGCTCACCAGCCTGGACCCCGAGAAGCGCATCGTGGACGTCGACTTCGAGGTGCAGCCCGGCCTCAAGTGCCGCTTCGAGCGCATCGACATCGTGGGCAACGACAAGACCCGCGACAAGGTGGTGCGGCGCGAGCTGCGCATCTACGAGGGCGAGACCTACGGCTCGACCGCCATCAAGACCTCCAAGGCGCGCGTCACCGCCCTGGGCTTCTTCGAGTCGGTCGAGATCTCCACGGCCAAGGGGAGCGCCGACGACCTCATCGTCGCCACCGTGACCATCAAGGAGAAGGCCACCGGCTCCTTCCAGCTCGGCGCCGGCTACTCCTCCTACGAGAACTTCATCCTGACCGGCCAGGTCGCCCAGCAGAACTTCCTGGGCTGGGGGCAGACGCTCTCCCTCAACGTCCAGTGGTCCTCCATCCGGCAGCTCGGGCAGGTCCAGTTCGTCGAGCCCTACTTCCTGGACACCAAGTGGACCTTCGCCTTCGACGTCTACGCCACCGAGGGCTACTACTCGACCTTCAACCGGCGGGCGGTGGGCGGCAACATGACCTGGGGCTACGAGCTCAACGGCCTGGCGCCCTGGTGGTCCTTCGCCGACCGGCTCGAGGACATGCGCGTCTTCGCCACCTACAAGAACGAGTACGTGTCGGTGACGGGCAACGGGCTGAGCAGCGGGCTGGCGGACTCCATCCGCTCCGGGACCACCTCCTCGCTGACCCTGGCCTGGCAGTGGGACAAGCGCGACAACCGGCTCTTCCCGACGGCGGGCTTCTTCGCGTCCGCCTCGGCCGAGCTGGCGCCGCCGCTGCTGGCGCCCTCCGCCGTCTTCGGCCAGCAGGTCAACCTGTTCACCCGCTACTCGCTCGACCTGCGCGGCTACCAGCCGGTGGCCCTGGGCATCGTGGCCCGGGCCAAGCTCACCGTCGGCGTCATCCGCAGCTGGGACCCGACCGAGCCGGTCTCCATCTCGGAGCGCTACTACATGGGCGGCATCAACTCGGTGCGCGGCTACCGCTTCCTCAGCATCTCGCCCACCACGGCCGCCCCCTGCGACTCCACCGCCCCCCAGTTCTCGCAGACCTGCGACGTCGCCATCGGCGGCAACAAGCAGGTCATCCTCAACGCCGAGCTGGAGTTCCCGCTGGCGGCCTCGGCCGGCATCAAGGGCGTGCTCTTCGGCGACGCCGGCAACGTCTTCCTGCCCGGGTACTGGAAGGACGTCTCCGCCTCGCCTCCCCCGCTCTCGCTCTACAAGTCGGTGGGCTTCGGGTTCCGCTGGACCAGCCCCATCGGCCCGCTCCGCTTCGAGTGGGGGTTCCCGCTCGACCGGCGCAAGGACCGCACCGGCGCCTACATCGACAAGTCCGTCGACTTCCAGTTCACGATCGGCAACTTCTTCTAGCCAGCACGCAGGAGCCCACATGCGCACCGCCCTCCGCCTCACCGCCGCCTGCCTCGCCCTCGCCGCCGCCACGGCCGCCCGCGCCGACGTGAAGATCGGCTACGTCGCCTTCCAGCGCGCCCTGGGGGAGGTCGGGGAGGGCAAGGCCGTCCTGGCCGTCCTCAAGAAGGACGCCGAGGAGAAGCAGAAGCAGCTCGACGCCCGCTCGGCCGAGGTGGACGCGCTCGGCACCGACCTGCAGAAGCAGGCCCAGATCCTCACGCCCGAGGCCCGCGCCGCCAAGGGCGCCGAGTTCCAGCGCAAGCTGGCCGAGACCCGCGAGATGTACGTGCGGCTGGATCGCGAGCTGGCGCAGAAGGACCGCGAGGCCCGCCGCCCCCTCGAGGAGAAGCTGACCCTGGTGGCCCGCGAGGTGGCCGAGGCCGAGGGCTTCACCTTCATCCTCGACAGCGACACCACCCACCTGGTCTTCGCCCAGCCCTCGCTGGACCTGACCGCCCAGGTCATCCGCCGCTACGACGCCAAGTTCCCGCCCGGCGCCAAGAAGCCCGACGCCGCGCCGGCCAAGAAGGCCGACGCGCCGGCCAAGAAGTAGGCCCGCCGTGAGCACCCGCACGCTCGCGGAGCTGGCCGCCCTCGTCGGCGGCGGGGTGTCGGGGGACGGGCAGCTCGCCATCGGCGGCGTGGCCCCGCTGGAGACGGCCGGGCCGGGCCAGCTCTCCTTCTTCGCCAACCGGAAGTACCGGGCGGCCTTCGAGGCCAGCCGGGCGGGCGCCGTGGTGGTGGAGCAGGACGAGGAGGTGCCGGCGGGGCGCACCGTGCTGCGCGCGCCCGGCGCCTACCTGGCGTTCGCCCGCATCTCGGCGCTCTTCAACCCGCCCGCGCCGGTCGAGCCGGGCGTCTCGCCGCAGGCCGCGGTCCACCCCAGCGCCAGCGTCGACCCCTCGGCGCAGGTGGGCCCCTTCGTCTCGGTGGGCCCCGGGGCGGTGGTCGGCCCGCGCACCGTGCTCCACGCCGGCGTGCAGCTCGGCGCCGGCGTCCGGGTGGGCGCCGACTGCCTGCTCTACCAGAACGTGGTGGTGCGGGAGCGCTGCGTGCTGGGCGACCGGGTGGCGCTGCAGCCCGGCTGCGTCATCGGCTCCGACGGCTTCGGCTACGCCCTCGACCTGGCCGGCGACGGCGGCGGGCCGCGCCACTTCAAGGTGCCGCAGGCCGGCCACGTGGTCATCGAGGACGACGTCGAGATCGGCGCCAACAGCTGCGTCGATCGGGCCACGCTCGGCACCACCCGCGTCTGCCGCGGCGCCAAGATCGACAACCTGGTGCAGGTGGCCCACAACGTGGTGGTGGGCCCGCTCTCCATCCTGGCCTCGCAGGTCGGCATCTCGGGCTCGACCACCCTCGGCATGGGCGTGGTCTGCTGGGGCCAGGCCGGCCTGGTGGGCCACATCACCGTCGGCGACCGCGCCAACGTGGCGGCCCAGGCCGGGGTGGCCCACGACGTGGGGCCCGGCGAGCGCGTGGCCGGCTCGCCGGCCAAGAGCGACGTGGCGTGGGCCCGCAACTCGGCGGCCTTCGATCGACTCACCGACATGCGCCGGGAGCTCCGGGCGCTGCAGAAGCAGGTCGCCGCCCTCCTGCAGGAGAGGAAGCCATGAGCAACGAGCAGAAGCCCATCCTCGACGTGGAGGGCATCCAGCGCCTCCTGCCGCACCGCCCGCCCTTCCTGCTGGTCGATCGGGTGGTGGCCTTCGAGAAGGACACCTCGCTGACGGCCCTGAAGGGCGTCACCATGAACGAGCCCTTCTTCACCGGCCACTTCCCCGGGCACCCGGTCATGCCGGGCGTGCTCATCCTGGAGGCGCTGGCCCAGGCGGCCGGGCTGCTGGCCTGCCTCTCCCTGCCTCCCGAGATGCTCGGCAACACCGTCACCTACCTGATGGGCATCGACGGGGCGCGCTTCCGCCGCCCGGTGGTGCCGGGCGACCGGCTCGAGCTCAAGGTGGTGGTGACCCGCCACAAGGGGGCGGTCTGGAAGCAGACGGGCCAGGCCCTGGTGGACGGCGAGGTGGTGGCCGAGGCCGAGTTCATGGCGATGCTGGCCGACAAGGATCGCGGCAGCGTGCCGGTCTAGGCCCGGCCCGCCCCGCCCGCTCCGAGGAGCCCCAGATGGCCATCCACCCCTCCGCCGTCGTCGAGCCGGGCGCGCAGCTCGACCCGTCCTGCGACGTCGGCGCCTTCGCCTACGTCGGCCCCCACGTCGTCATGGGGCCCGGCTGCGTCATCCGGCCCCACGGCCTGGTGACCGGCCGCACCACCATGGGGGCCCGCAACCAGGTCTTCCCGCACGCGGTGGTCGGCGAGATCCCGCAGGACCTCAAGTACGGCGGCGAGCCCACCCGCACCGTCATCGGCGACGACAACGTCTTCCGCGAGTGCACCACCGTCCACGCCGGCACGGCGCAGGACCGCGGCGAGACCCGCATCGGCCACCGCTGCCTCTTCATGGCCACCAGCCACGTGGCGCACGACTGCGTCATCGGCGACCGGGCCATCATCGCCAACGGCGTCGGGCTGGCCGGCCACGTGGTGCTGGAGGAGGACGTCCACTTCGGCGGCCTCTCCGGCGCCCACCAGTTCATCCGGGTGGGGCGCCTGGCCTTCGTGGGCGGCATGTGCGGCGCGGTCATGGACGTGGCCCCCTACACCATCGTCAACGGCACGCGCGCCGAGGTGGTCGGCCTCAACACCATCGGCATGCAGCGCGCCGGCATGGACGAGGCGCAGGTGGGGCGCGTCAAGCAGGTCTTCAAGATCTTCTTCCGCTCCAACCTGCAGTCGGCCGAGGCGCTCGGCCGGCTGGAGGCCGAGCTGGGCGCCTTCCCCGAGGTGGCCCACTTCATCGCCTTCGTGAAGGCGTCCAAGCGCGGCGTGACGCGGTAGCGGCGGGAGGGGCATGGCCACCATCGGGCTCATCGCCGGGGCCGGCGGCTTCCCGCTCCTGCTGGCGGCCGAGGCGCGGCGCGCCGGCCACCGGGTGGTGGCCACCGGCTTCGTCCACTCCACCGATCCGGCGCTGGAGCAGGCCGTCGACGCCTTCACCTGGGTGAAGCTCGGCCAGTTCGGCAAGATCCTGGAGGCGCTCCGGGCCGGCGGCGCCACCTGCTCGGTGCTGCTGGGCGGCGTCACCAAGAGGCGCTTCTTCGTCGACGTGCTCCCCGACGCGGTGGGGCTGCAGCTCATGGCGCGGGTGGCCATCCGGACCGACGACAACCTGCTCCGCGCCAGCGCCGACATCCTGGCCGAGCACGGCCTGCCGGTCATCGATCCCACGCCGTTCCTGACCGGCGCGCTGGCGCCGGAGGGGCTGCTGGGCCGGGAGCGGCCCACCGAGGCGGAGCAGGCCGACGCCGTCTACGGCCTGGGGCTGGCCCGGGCCATCGGCCGGCTCGATCTCGGGCAGACGGTGGTGGTGAAGCTGCGCTGCGCCGTGGCGGTGGAGGCGCTGGAGGGGACCGACGCCTGCATCCGGCGCGGCGGCGAGCTGGGCGGCCAGGGGACCGTCGTGGCCAAGGCGGTCAAGCCGCAGCAGGACCGCCGGCTGGATCTCCCGGCCATCGGCCCGCGCACCATCGAGGTCATGAAGCGGGCCGGCTGCCGGGTGCTGGCGGTGGAGGCCGGCGGCACGCTGGTGATGGACCGCGACGAGCTCGTCCGGCTGGCCGACAAGGCCGGCATCGTGGTCGTCGGGCTGCGCTGAGCCATGCCGGCCTGGCTGCGCGAGGAGGCCGGCGGCGTGGCGCTCGAGGTGCTGGTGCAGCCGCGCGCCTCCCGCACCCGGGTGGTGGGCGAGCACGACGGCCGGCTCAAGGTGCAGCTGGCCGCGCCGCCGGTGGACGGCGAGGCCAACCAGGCCCTGGTGGCCTTCCTGGCCGACGCCCTGGGCGTGCGCAAGGGCGACGTGACCATCCAGCGGGGGGAGTCGGGCCGGCGCAAGACGGTGCGGGTGGCCGGCGCCTCCAGCGCGGCGGCCCTGGCGCTCCTCGGGTAGGCGCCCCCGGGGGTTCACATCGGGCCCTCTTCGACTAAGATGCGCCTCCCCATGGACCTCCAGAACACCCGCTTCCTCGACGCCTGCCGTCGCCGTCCGGTCGACCGCCTGCCCGTCTGGATGATGCGCCAGGCCGGCCGCTACCAGCGGAGCTACCGCGCCGTCCGCGGCGAGGTCGCCTTCCTCGAGCTGTGCCGCTCGCCGGAGCTGATCGCCAAGGTCACCTGCGCGCCCATCGACGAGTTCGGCTTCGACGCCGCCATCCTCTTCTCCGACATCCTGGTCCACCTGCCGGCCATGGGGCTGCAGCTCTCCTTCGAGAAGGGGGAGAAGGGGAAGGGCGACGGCGGCCCGAAGATCGCCAACCCGGTCCGGACCCGCGCCGACGTCGACGCCCTCAGGGTCCCGTCGCCGGAGAGGGATCTCCCCTACGTGCTCGACGGGGTGCGGGCCATCAACGCCGGCCTGGCCGGGCGCGTCCCCCTCATCGGCTTCGTGGGCGGCCCCTTCACGGTGGCCAGCTACGCGGTGGAGGGCGGCAGCCAGGGCTTCACCCGGCTCAAGACCATGCTCTACGCCGACCCGGCCGGCGCCCACGCCCTCTTCGAGAAGCTCACCCAGGCCGCCATCGTCCAGATCGAGGCGCAGATCGCCGCCGGCTGCCACGCCGCGCAGATCTTCGAGAGCTGGCTCGGCGAGCTGGACCGCGAGGATCTGGAGGCCTTCGCCTTCCCGTACCTGGCCCGCATCGCCGAGGCGGTGAGGAAGGCCGGGGTCCCCAGCATCTTCTTCGGCACCGGCCTGTCGGGCCACCTCGAGCGGATCGCCCAGCTCGGCTACGACGTGGTCTCGGTCGACTGGCGCATCCCCATCGACGAGGCCCGCCGGCGCGCCCCGGGGGTGGCCGTCCAGGGCAACCTCGACTCGACCGTGATGCTGAGCACGGCGGAGGCCAGCGTGAGGAAGGCGCTCGCCATCTGCAAGGCGGCCGGCCCGGCGCCCGGTTACATCTTCAACCTCGGCCACGGCATCCAGGTGGGCACGCCCGAGGAGAACGTGAAGGCGGTGGTGGACGCCGTCCACGCCTTCCGCTGGAAGTGAGGAGCGCCATGCTGCAGATCCCCTCCTGGGACCTCATCAAGAAGTACGACCGGCCGGGCCCGCGCTACACCTCGTACCCGACGGCGCCGGAGTGGAAGGACGACTTCAAGGCGCCCCGCTACCTGGAGCACCTGGCCCGCGCCGAGAAGGCCGGCGGCCCGCTGTCGATGTACGTGCACCTGCCCTTCTGCCGCGAGATGTGCCGGTTCTGCGGCTGCAACGTCATCGCCACGCACGACCGGAGCCGCGCCGACGCCTACCTGGACGTGCTGGAGAAGGAGGTGGCCCTGGTGGCCGCCCACCTGCCCACCCGGCGCACCGTCAGCCAGCTCCACTGGGGCGGCGGCACCCCCACCTTCCTGGACGAGAAGCAGCTGACCCGCTGCCACGCCATCCTGGCGCGGCACTTCGAGTTCCTGCCGGACGCCGAGCTGGCGGTGGAGATCGACCCGGCCATCACCACCAAGCGGCAGGTGCAGGTCCTGGCCGGGCTCGGCTTCAACCGGATCTCGATGGGGGTCCAGGACTTCGACGCCAAGGTGCAGGAGACGGTGGGGCGCATCCAGGGCGAGCGGGAGACCGCCGAGCTCGTGCAGGCGGCCCGGGCGGCCGGCTACCGCGGCGTCAACCTGGACCTGATCTACGGCCTGCCCTACCAGACGCCCGAGACCTGGGCCGACACCCTGCGCCGCATCCTCTCGATGCGCCCCGACCGGATGGCGGTCTTCGGCTTCGCCTACACGCCCTGGTTCAAGCCGCACCAGAACCTCCTGCCGAAGGAGGCGCTGCCAGACCCGGAGGCCCGGGTGCGCCAGTTCCTCCAGACCGTCGAGGCCTTCACCGGGGACGGGTACCGGCTCATCGGCCTGGACCACTTCGCGCTGCAGACCGACGAGCTCGCCCGGGCGCAGGCGTCCGGCACGATGTTCCGCAACTTCCAGGGCTACACCGTCCGCCCGGCCGAGGACACCATCGCCTTCGGGGTGTCGTCGATCGCGGACGTCGGCGGCGCCTACGGGCAGAACCCGCACAGGCTGAAGGACTGGGTCGACGCCGTCGAGGCCGGCCGGATCCCGATCGAGCGGGGCGCCGCCATGTCGGCCGACGACGTGCTGCGGCGCTTCGTCATCAACCGGGTGATGTGCCAGCTCCGGCTCGACCTGGGCGAGGTGGAGGCGCAGTTCGGCCGGGCGGCCCGCCAGGCCATCGAGGCGGACCTCGAGGGCGGCCTCGACGAGCTCGAGGCCGACGGGCTGGTCGCCTTCGACGGCGCCGTCCTGACGGTGAGGCCGCTCGGCCAGCTGCTGGTCCGGAACGTCGCCATGCTCTTCGACGCGTACCTGAAGCAGGGCGACGCGGCCAAGCGGTTCTCGCGCACGGTGTAGCCGGGGAAGGGGGGCACGAGATGCCGCGCACCGCGGTCTTCCTGATGAACCTGGGCGGGCCCCGCAGCCTGGCCGAGGTCGAGCCGTACCTCTTCCAGCTCTTCTCCGACCCGCTGCTGATCACCGCCCCCTTCGGCCCCTTCCGGCCGCTGGTGGCCCGGCTCATCTCCAGGCTGCGCGCCCCGTCGTCGGCGGAGAAGTACGCCCTCATCGGCGGCAGGTCGCCGCTGGTGGAGGGGACCGAGGCGCAGGCCCGCGCCCTGGAGGCGGCGCTGGGGTCGGGCTACGCCTGCCACCTCGCCATGCGCTGCGGCCAGCCCTCCACCGAGGTGGCCGTCCGGGAGGCGCTGGCCGCCGGCGCCGACCGCGCCCTGGCGCTGCCGCTCTACCCGCAGTGGGCCAACGCCACCACCAAGAGCTCCCTCCTCGAGCTGCGCCGGCTCTGGCCCAAGGACCGGCCGCTGGCCGAGGTCTGCACCTGGCACGACCACGAGGGCTACCTCGACGCCTCGGCCGCCGCGCTCGCCGAGACGCTCGCCCGGGTGGATCCGGCGCAGCGCGACCAGGTGCTGGTGGTCTTCAGCGCCCACGGCCTGCCCATGAGCCAGGTGCGCGCCGGCGATCCTTACCCGCGCTACGTGGAGCACTCCTCGCGCGAGACGGCGCGGCGGGCCGGCGTGACGAGCTGGCAGATCACCTACCAGAGCCGCGTCGGCCCCACCAGGTGGCTGGGCCCGGACACGGTGGCGTACCTGGCGGCCCACGCCCGGGGGCGGGTGGTGGTGACGGTGCCCATCGCCTTCGTCTCCGAGCACCTGGAGACGCTCTACGACATGGACATCCTGGCGCGCGAGTCGGCGCTGCAGCACGGCGCCGCGGGCTACCTGCGGGTGCCGGCCCTGGGCACCCGCCCCGACTTCATCGCCGCGCTGGCCGACGTGGCGCGCCGGGGGCTGGCGGGGCAGGGGCTCGGGCCGTAGCGGTCGGCCGGCGCGAGGCCTAGGCGCGGGCCGGCCGCAGCAGCCGCAGGTGCACCCGGCGGGCCATCTCGCTGTGCGGGTGGACCCGCAGCGCC
>JAJYAW010000491.1 GCA_021779335.1 Myxococcales bacterium
GCTCCGGTGGCGGGCTCCTCTCCGCTCTCCGCCCCCTCGCCGCCCTCGGCGCCGGCCGTCCCCTCGGCGGCGTCGGCCGCCTCGCCCGGCTCCGCCGCCTCGGCGCCCTCGGCGCCGAGCAGGTCGATGCCGAGATCGTCGAGCCCCAGCCCGTCGAGCCCGTCGCCCTCGTCGTCCACGACCACGCGCTTCCGCTTGGGCCGGTTGGGCATGAGGATGGGCTTGGGGGGCGGCTTCAGGTCGAACTTCACGCCGGCCGGCGGCATGAGGGCGAAGTCGACGTAGTCCTCCGCCAGGCCGGGCGGCACCGCCAGCGACACCGCCACCTCGGCGACCAGCAGGTGACGCGCGTTGTCGTACTGCTCGCGCTCCTTGGTGGGGAGCGGCCGGATGCGGGAGAGCGCGTGCAGCCCCTTCACCACCTCGGCGATGCCCAGCACGCCGCCGCCCACCAGCCGGTCGGCGTTGTCGCGGTGGCGTACCTTCCAGTCGAGCTCCGGGTCGTCGTACTGCGCCGCCAGGTAGTGGAAGACGCCCTCCATGAGCTCGCCGGAGGCGACGCGCCGCAGCCCCACCGACGGGACCTTGCCCCGCGGGACCATCACGGCGGAGCCGTCCTCCTCCCGCCGCATGCGCACCATCTCGAGCCGCTGGCCGGCGATCTCCTGGGCCTCGACGCCGACGACCTCGCAGACGCCCTGGTTCGGGTAGACCAGCCGGTCGCCGGGCTTCAGCTCGCTCGCGTCCTCGATGATCCCCTCGAGCGCGGAGAACTCGGCCCTGGGCTCGTCTGGGTGGCGGGGGGGTGAGCCTCTCACCCGCAAGCGTGTACCACGGGGATCCGCCAGGGGAAAGGGCGCGGGGCGGGCCTGGTGGGGCGCCCGGGGGAGGGCCCGGTCGGCCGGCTACCCGGCGCCCTGCTCGACCGCCTTGAGCCGGCGCGCCGCCAGCTCCACGTAGGCGGGGTCCATCTCCAGGCCGACGAAGCGGCAGCCGGCGCGGACGGCGGCCACGCCGGTGGTGCCGGAGCCGCAGAAGGGGTCGAGCACCAGGTCGCCGGGCTGGGCGCTCGCGGCCACCACCCGGTCGAGCAGCGCGATGGGCTTCTGCGTGGGGTGGCGCCCGTGGGCCTTCTCGCGCGGCGGCGGGGTGGGGAGCGGCCAGATGACCTGCTCGCCGCCGGGGACCGGCTGCTCGGTGATGGCCCACAGGTCGCGCATCTGCTTGCCGCCGTTCTCCTGCTTCATCGCCCTGTAGTTGAAGCGGTGCGGCAGCGGCTTCAGCTTCATGGGGCTGGCCCAGAGCAGGATCTCGGTGGAGTGGGTGAACATGCGGCACGCCAGGTTGGGCGAGGCGTTGGGCTTGTACCAGGTGACGGTGTTGAGCAGGTGGTAGCCCAGCTCCTGCAGCGCGAAGCCGATGGAGAAGATGACGTGCTGCGTGCCGGAGACCCAGAGCGTGCCGGAGGGCTTGAGGACGCGGCGCACCGCGCGGAGCCACTCGGTCTGGAAGGCGTGGTCGCCGGCCACGCCGCGCGACACGTCCCACCGCCCCTTGTCCACCGGGACCCGCCTGCCCGACTGGCAGGTGGAGCCGCCGTTCGAGAGCATGTAGGGCGGGTCGGCGAAGCAGAGGTCCACCGAAGAGGGGGGCAGCCGCTCCAGCGCCGCCAGGCAGTCGCCCTGCACCAGCGCCCAGCCGGCGCCGCGCTCCGCGGTGCCAGGGAGCCGGTCCCACGGGTGGAGATCGAGCCTTCTCGCCATGGTGGGTCATGGTAGGGGCGATATCGATCGCGTCCATTTTTCTGCCCGCGCCGCGCTATAAGGTCGGCCGCCATGCCCGAAAACGACCTGCCCTCGTCCTTCTCCCTCTGGCTGGAGGACGCCCTGACCGGCTGGATCCTCCCCGTGTCCGGCCTCGCGCTGGCCGGCGCCGCCTGGGGGCTCTACGTCCTCGGCCTGCTGCCCGAGGGGCCCACCGCCGCCGTGCTGGCGGTCCTGGTGGCCATCCTGGTGGCCCTGCTCATGGCCCGCCCGGCCCTGGCCGGCTCGGTCGATCCGCTGACGCGCGGTCTCACGCTCGGCGCCGCCGCGCTGGCGGCCCTGCTCTGCGCCGGGGGCGCCATCGGCTCCACCTGGCCCGGCGCGCCGCTCGCCGAGGGGGAGCTGACCAAGGTCGGCGACACGCTGGCGCTGCCGCCGGGGCTGGCGGGCCGGGTCCAGGTGCTGGTCCACGCCCCGCTCCCTCCCGGCGGCACGCCGGAGGCGCAGTTCCGCATCGGCGGCACCGTCGCGCCGCTCGACGGGCACGTCGAGCGGACCATCTCCACGGTGCGCGTCGGCCGCGGCGGCCGCGCCAACGTGGCCCACGACCTCAACGAGACCTGGGTCCACGGGGCGCTGCCGCCCGGCGCGACGGCGCTCACGCTGGAGCGGCTCTCCGGCCAGGTGGCCGGCCCGCTCCACGTCGCGGTCGAGCGCGACCTCCTGCCCCCCTTCCTGCTCTGGGCCCTGGGGGCGGTGGCGCTGGCGCTCGCCGCGGTGGCCGAGGTGCGGCTGGGGAAGGGGAGCGTGGCGCCGCTCTGCGGCATGGCCCTCGCCTACGGGCTGCTGGTCTCCTACAACGCCACGCCGTCGCAGGCGGTGGGCACCTCGCTGGGCGCCATCCTCCTGGGGGGGCTGTCCGGCGCGCTGGCCGGCGGCCTGGCGGCCATGCTGGCCCGGCTCGGCCCGTGGTGGCGCCGCGACCTGGACTCGCCCGCCGCGGTGGCCGCGGCCCGGGGGCGCGCCCGCAAGGCGTGACCGCGCCGCTCGACAGCGCCCTCGTCAAGGCGGCCGCCCGGCGCGCCGGCTTCCACGAGGTGGGGGTGGCCCGGGCCGAGCCGCTCGATCCCCGCCCCCTCGACCACGTCCTCCGGTCCGGCTGGCAGGCCGACATGGCCTGG
>JAJYAW010000492.1 GCA_021779335.1 Myxococcales bacterium
CGCATCGCCGAGCAGCTCGACGCTGTTGATGCTCACCAAGATCCGCGGATTCCTGGACTGCCCGGCGGTCGGGTAGCCCTCGGCCAGGAACTGGCCGGGTCGGTCGTTCACGGGTAGTCAGCGGTCGGCAGGGCGAAAGAGTGAAGGCCCGGAGTTCGAGCTCCGAGCCTTCGGCCGGTTCCAGCAGGGCGCTTGGTCACCAGCGGGTCTGGTGATCGCACGCCTGATCCCATCGGTCCACTTCCACGCGCCCTGGCCGAGGGCGCTTGGAATCTCTGCGGTTCGTGGCCTGCGCGCGGCCGGCGTGCGGCCAGGTCTTCTTCCTCTGCCTCCGCTGCGACCGGGGCCACCGCTACTGCGGGGCGGCCTGCGCCGGCGAGGCCCGGCGGGCCAGCCTCCGTGAGGCCGGGCGGCGGTACCAGGGCAGCTTCGATGGGCGGGCGACGCACGCGGCGCGCCAGCGGCGATACCGCGAGCGGCTCGGCGCGAAAGTGACGCATCACCGTCGCGGGGAGGCCCCTCCCTCCCCGATGGTGCGCGCCTCGCCAACGACGGGCGCCACGGCGGCGCCGGCGGCGAGGGAGGTCTCCGCCCATGTCACCGCTCACGCCCGGCCCCGGCCGCGGCGCCTCTGCTGCGTCCGCTGCGGCGCGGCTGGCCAGTTCGTCCGGCACGACACCCTGGCCCGCACTGGCCGGCTCCACCAGCACCGCCGCCTGCGCAGCCGGGCACCGCCGTGACGCGGGAGGGGCCCGGTGATCGACGCGGATCAGCGGGCCAAGATTCGGCGGCTCTTCTTCGCCGAGCACTGGCGGGTAGGCACCATCGCCACCGAGCTGGGCGTCCACCACGACACGGTCCGGCGTGCCATCGAGGCCGACCGGTTCGTCCGGCCCGGGGCCCTGGTCCGGCCGTCGATGCTCGACCCGTTCAAGGGCTTCATCGCCGAGACCCTCGAGCGCCACCCGCGTCTGCGGGCGACCCGGCTCTTCGAGATGGTCCGCGGTCGCGGGTACCTCGGCTCGGCCGTTCAGCTCCGGCGCCACGTGGCCACCGTCCGACCGACGCCGAAGGAGGCGTTCCTGCGCCTGGCTACGCTCTCCGGCGAGCAGGCGCAGGTTGACTGGGGCCACTTCGGCACCATCCGCATCGGCCACGCCAAGCGGCCGCTCTCGTGCTTCGTGATGGTGCTCGGCTGGTCGCGGGCCATGTTCGCCCGCTTCGCCCTCGACCAGACCATGGAGAGCTTCATGCTCGGCCACGTCGCCGCATTCAGCGCGCTCGGCGGCGTCCCACGCACCATCCTCTACGACAACCTCAAGAGCGTCGTGCTCGACCGGGCCGGCGACCACATCCGCTTCAACGAGGCGATGCTCCTCATGGCGGGCCACTACCACTTCGCCCCCAAGCCCTGCGCGCCCTACCGAGGCAACGAGAAGGGCAAGGTCGAGCGGGCCATTCAGTACCTGCGCCACGGCTTCTTCGAGGCCCGCCGCTTCACCTCGGTGCAGGACCTCAACGCCCAGCTCGCCGACTGGATCGAGCGGGTGGCCCACGTCCGCAAGGTGCCGGGCGACCCCGCCGGCCGTGCGGTTCGTGATGCCCTCAAGGAGGAGCAGCCGCGCCTCCTCGCCCTCCCGGAGCACCCCTGGGACTGCGACCTGGTGAAGCCGGTCGCCTCGGGCAAGCAGCCGTACATCCGCTTCGACCGCAACGACTACTCCATCCCGCACCACCTGGCCGGCAAGCCGCTCGTGCTCCTCGCCTCGGAGTCGGTCGTCAGGATCACCAACGGCGCCGGCGGGTACGTGTTCGCCACCCACGCCCGCAGCTACGACGAGAAGCAGGTCATCGAGGACCCCGCGCACGTCGAGGAGCTGGCCCGCGAGAAGCGGCGGGCCCACGAGCTGCGCGGTCGGGACCGGCTCCGGGCCGCTTGCCCGAGCGCGGATGCCTTCATCGAGGCGCTGGCCATGCGCGGAGAGCACCTCGGCGGGCAGGTGTCCCGCCTCCTAAAGCTCCTCGACCAGCACGACGCAGCCGAGGTGGAGGCCGCCATCAAGGACGCGCTCGGCCGCGGCGCCATCGGCGCCGCCTCCGTGGCCCACGTCCTCGATCAGCGGGCGCGGGCCAGGAAGCGCCCGCCCAGCCTCGACGTGGTTCTCCCCGCCGACCCTCGCGTGCGCAACCTGCGCGTCACCCCGCACGCCCTCCACACCTACGACGACCTCGCCAAGCACAAGGAGGAGAAGTGAGCCGTGACCTGAAGCAGCAGCTCGCCGCCCTCGGCCTGCGCCACACCGCCGATGGGCTCGACGACCTCATCGCGCTCGCCACCAAGAGCCGCTGGGGCGCCCAGCAGCTCTTCGAACACGTCGCCCGGCTCGAGATCGAGGACCGCGCCCGCCGCAGCCTGGAGCGGCGCCTCGGCCGCAGCCGCCTCGGCAAGTTCAAATCCATGGCCGACTTCGACTGGGCCTGGCCCAAGCGGATCGATCGCGAGGCCGTGGAGAGCGCCGTCAGCCTCGACTTCGTCGAGAAGGCCCACAACGTCGTCCTGGTCGCGCCCCAGGGCCTCGGCAAGACCATGGTCGCCCAGAACATCGCCAACGCCGCCGTGCTGGCCGGCCACTCCGTCCTCTTCACGACGGCCGCCCAACTCCTCCTCGACCTCGGCGCACAGGAGTCGGCTCGCGCCCTCGACCAGCGCCTCCGGCACTACTGCAACCGTACGGGCCTGCTGGTCATCGACGAGATCGGCTACCTCTCCTACGACAACCGGAACGCCGACCTGCTCTTCCAGGTGGTCTCCCGCCGCTACGAGCGCCGGAGCATCGTCATCACCACCAACCTGGCCTTCGGCGAGTGGCCCACCATCTTCCCCAACGCCGCCTGCACCACCGCCCTCATCGACCGCCTCGTCCACCACTCCGAGATCA
>JAJYAW010000493.1 GCA_021779335.1 Myxococcales bacterium
CCTCGGCGGCGCCGGGGGCGGCGCGATCCAGCGCTTGCGCCTCGATGAGGGCGTCCATGGCCACGTCGTGGAAGAGCGCCTCGCCGGCCAGGGCCGCGCCCAGCCGGACGTAGGCGGCGGCCAGCGCGGTCCGCTCGGCGCCGGCCTCGCGGGCGGCGTCGAGGAGCTTCTTGGCCTGGCCGAAGCGCCGCAGCGCCAGGCAGGCGGCCAGCGCCCGATCCCGCGCCTCGGTGAGGCCGGGGGCGAGGCGCGCCGCCCGGCCGTAGTGGAGGGCGGCCCGGTCGCGGCGCCCCAGCTTCTCCTCGAAGAGCCGCCCCAGCCGCAGGGCGGCGCGGGCGGCCTCCTCGGGCTGGCGCGCCGCCTGGCCGGATCGCTCGAGCACCAGCGCCAGGGCCGCCCAGTCCTCCCGCTCCTCCGCCAGCGTGGCGAGCGCCGCCAGGGCCACCTCGCTGGCCGGGTCCAGCGCCAGCAGCGAGCGGTAGAGCTCCTCGGCGCGGCCGCTGGTGGGCAGCTCCTGGCGCGCCAGCTCGGCGGCCTGGGCCAGCAGCGGCGCGGCCTCGGCCAGCGGCAGGACCCGGGCGCGCGCCTCGAGGTGGGCCACCAGCTCCTCGAAGCGGCGGCCCTGGCGGTAGAGCCCCTCCAGGGCGCGGAACGCCTGGAGGTCTCCCGGGGCGGCCTCGAGGGTCTCCAGGTGAACCCGGACTTGGTCGTCCATCCCGCCCCCGGCTAGAACGTGTAGCGCACGCCCGTCAGGAGCGCGCCGCCCGGCGACGCCGCGGAGAGCAGGTACAGCCCGTCGAGCTGGGCCCACCAGGAGAAGTGGCGGAGCTGGGCGAAGTACTCGACGCCCACGCCGCCGCCGACCAGGCTGTCGGTGGTGCCGAAGAGGCCGGCCGGGTGGGTCAGCACGTAGCCGCCGCGGCCGTGGACGTAGACGAAGAAGCGCTCCCAGCCGTTCGCGTCCTTCAGCCCGTAGAAGGCCCAGCGTGCGTCGGCGCCGGCCACCATCAGGTCGAAGGCGCCGTAGTCGGTGCCGGCCTTCTCGAAGTAGCCGTCGGCGAAGAGCGAGAGCGCCAGCCGGCTGGTCACGTCGTAGCCGAGCTGCAGCCCGATGCCGAGCCCGGTGGCCGTGCCGCCGCCGCCCGGCGCGTAGGGGAACTTGACCGGATCCTTGGTCGGGGTCCGGGTGAGCACCACCGGCCAGCCGGCCTCCAGGCCGATGAAGAGGCCGCGCTCCACGTCCTTGAACTTGGCGGCGCGCGGATCGGGGCCCGTCGCCGGCGCGGCGTCCTGGGCCCGGGCCGGGACGGCCGCGGCCGCGAGTGCCGCGAGGAGGGCCAGCCGGATGGTGGTGGTTCGCACGGGTCTCCCCTCCCCTAGTCGCTGCCGGCGGCGCGCAGGATCCACGGGTAGGTGATCACCGCGATGCCGCCGCCCTTGGGCTTCGGGAACTGCCAGCTCACGATGCGAGCCATCATGCACTGGTGGACCTTGTCGTCGGCGAGGCTGGTGCCGTCGGCCACCACCGTGGCGTTCGAGGCGTTGCCGTCGGCGTCGATGGTCCACTTGACGAGCACCTTCCCGGCCAGCCTGGGGTGGATGGCGAGCTGCTCCTCGTAGCAGAAGCGGATCTGCGCCGCGTGCTCCCGGATGACGGCCCGGATGAGCTCCTTGTCGATGGAGCCGAGGACGCTGGGGGTGCCGGTGGAGATGGCGATCTCCCGGTCGGTCTTGCGCCCCAGGCCGCCCACGCCCTGGCCGTAGCCGCCCAGGCCGCCGCCGCGCCCCTTGGTGCCGATCCCGCCGATGCCCACCGTCTCGCCGGCGCCGCCGCCGCCGGCGCCGGTGCCGCGCACGCCCAGGCCGCCGAAGCCGAAGCTGTCGCCGGCCGCGGTGCCGAACATGTTGCCGGTGGCGCCGCGGAGGTCGCCGCCCAGGCCGCCCGAGCCGAAGACCGTGGCCAGGCCGCCGCCGCCGCCGCGGCCGAGCGCGCCGAGCACGCCCATCCGCTTGACGACCTCCTTGGCGTTGGGGTCGATGGCCTTGGGCGCCGACTTGCCGGAGGTCCTGGGGGCGTCCTTCTTCCCCATCTGCCCCTCCTCGCCCTTGTGCTTCTCCGCCAGCTCACCGGACTGCTCCCCCTTGTCCTTCTTCTCGCCGGGCAGCTTCTCGGCCGGCTTGGGGGCCTCGGGCGGCTTGATGATGAACTTGGCCATCCGCGAGGGGTTCTTGAAGAGGTCGTCGGCGACGACGTCGGTCTCGTAGGGGAAGTTGTTGGCCGCCACCACGAACCCGGCCTGCACGAAGAACAGGACGAGGAAGAGGTTCAGGAACTGGTAGTTGATGCGCTCCCACCAGGGCGGCACGTCGAGGTGCTCGGGCCGGCGCGGGCGCGCCTCCAGCGCCAGGCCGCCGCCCAGCTCGGCGCGCACCGCGCCGGCGCGGGGCACCGGGATCCAGTAGGTCCCCTGCGCCTTCTCGTCCGGCTGCGCCTTCCGCTCCTTGACGAGTTCGGCCAGCGTGGCGCGCGCGCCCCGGTCCTCCAGCGTGCCCGTCATGCCGCGGGCGAAGGCGAAGGCGTACTCGCCGTCCTGGTGGCGCAGCACCGGGAACTGCGGCTGCGGCAGGAGCGAGGCGGGCACGGCCAGCGCGCAGGCGGGCCCCTCGCCGACCAGCACCGGCGCCCGGGGCGCCACGAAGGCGCCGGCGTCGAGGAGCGTCTCCTTCCAGAGCAGGCGCAGCTCGACGCCCACGTCGCCGTGGGAGAGGTCCTCCGCCACGGCGCCGTCGGGGCGCAGGTGCCAGCGCCCCCTGGCGTGGTGGGGGTGCGCGCTGGCTGGCGCGGGAACCTGCGCCTGCGCCGCCGCGGGAGCCGCCGCGGGAGCCGGCGGAGGAGCCGACGCGGGCGTCGACCCGGGTGCCGA
>JAJYAW010000494.1 GCA_021779335.1 Myxococcales bacterium
GAGGTCGCGGCAGCTGCCGCCGCAGTCGGTCAGGCCGACCTGGCAGGAGAGGGCGCAGGTGCTCGCGGAGCAGACGTCGCCGGCCGGGCAGGCGCTGCCGCAGGCGCCGCAGTTGGCCCGGTCGGTGCCGAGGTCGCGGCAGGAGCCGCCGCAGTCGGTCAGGCCGGCCTGGCAGGAGAGGGCGCAGGCGCCGGCGGAGCAGACGTCGCCGGCCGGGCAGGCGCTGCCGCAGGCGCCGCAGCTGGACCGGTCGGTGGCGAGGTCGCGGCAGACGCCGCCGCAGTTCGACTCGCTGGCGGGGCAGACGCTGGTGCTGGAGCTGGAGCAGGCCGAGAGCAGCGCCGCGGCGGCGAGGGTGAGGGCGAGGGCGGTGCGCATCATGTGGGCTCCGGGCGGGCGGGTGGCGAACGGGAGCGGCGAGACCGACGCCGCACGACTGTACACCCTCCAGAAGCGACGAAGCCCGCCACCCTCGGGAGAGGGGGCGGGCGGTCGGGTGCGGCCGGGCGCGCGCTCGCGCCGGCGGCGGCTAGGCGGAGGCGGCGGCCTTGGCCTGGTTCTTCTTGCGGCTCTTGGTCCAGGCGTCGAGGTGCTCCTGGCAGAGGCCGTGGCCGGCCACCTTCTTCTTGCAGTCGGGCTTGGAGCAGGTCTTGTAGCGGGCCGGCTTGGCCTCGAGCTCGCCGGCGCGCCACTTCTTGAAGTGGAAGAAGCAGAGCCCCTTGGCCCGGTAGGCGCGCTTGCAGCCGGCGACGGAGCAGCTCTTCTTGCCGGCGGCCTTCGCCTGCGGCGGCTTCTTCTTGGTCTTGGTGGCGGTCTGGGTCTCGGCCATGTCGTCCCTCTCTAGGAAGTCGGTCGCGGCGGACACTCGAAGGTCACCGCAGGAAGGGGCCTTCCTTACCGCGGCCGCGGCTCGGATGGCAACAGCGAAGGGTCCGGTGGTTGCAGGGCTCAGCGCCTGGGGGCGCCGGCCAGGTGGTCGCCCAGGAGGCGCTCCAGCTGCTTGCGCTCCGCCTCGGTGACCCCCTCCACGGGGCCGGCCGGTGGGGCCTTCTCGCCGGCCCGGGCCTGCGCCGGGGTCCGGGCCGGGGGCCTCCTGGCCGGCGCCCGCTCCGCCGAGGGCTTGCCGCGCATCTCGGCCCAGGTCCGCCCGGCGAAGTCGGCCGCGCCGTCGGCGGCGCGCCAGCGGTCGGCCAGCGTCCTCCCGCCGAAGGGGAGCAGGAAGAGGAAGGCGGCCACGGCGCCGAGCAGGACGGCGGCCTTGAAGAGGCTCCACATGGCCGGGAGCCTAGCGCCGCCGGAGCCACGGGCCAGTTTCCGGCCGCGGCCGCCCGAGCCGGCGCGCCCCTTCGCCCCGCGCCCAGGGGGCGCGCCCTTCCCCGCCCTCACTCGAGCCATGGCCGCAGGCCCGCCACCGTGTCCACCAGGTGGACCGCGCCGGCGGCGCGGAGCTCCTCGCGAGAGCGGAAGCCCCAGGTCACCGCCACCATCGTCACGCCGGCGTGGCGCGCCGTGCGGACGTCGATGGGGCTGTCGCCGATGAAGACCGTGTCCTCCGGCCGGGCCCCCAGCCGCCGCATGAGCTCGAGCGTGCCGGCCGGGCTGGGCTTGCGCGGCGCCTCGTCGCCGCCCGTCACCGCGGCGAAGCGATCCAGCAGCCCCAGGCCGGCGAGCATGCGGCGCGCCACCCGGCCGGGCTTGTTGGTGTGGACGGCCAGGCGCCGCCCGCTCCGGGTGAGGAGCTCTGGCAGGCCCGGGAAGGGGCGCGTCCGGTCGAGGCAGTGGACGTCGTAGTGGCGCCACCAGGCGGCCAGCGCCAGCCCCGCCAGCTCGGCGTGGGGCGCCACGGCCCGCTCCAGCAGCAGGCGGGCCCCCTCGCCCACGAACCGCTCGATCTCCTGGCGCGGCCGCGCCGGGCGCCCCACGGCCAGGAGCGCGGCGTTCACCGAGGCGGCCAGGTCGTCGAGCGTGTCCAGGATGGTGCCGTCGAGGTCCAGGACGGCGAGGCGGGTCGGGCTCACGTGGTCGGGACTCCCTTCATGGTGCCGCGCCGGTGCAGCACGCGGAGGATGGCGTCGTGGACGGCCGGATCGATCTGGGTGGCGCGCAGGGTCTGGAGGATGGCCACCACCTCGGGCGCCGAGTAGGCGCGCTGGTAGGGGCGCTCGCTGGTGCAGGCGTCCCAGGTGTCGGCGGCGTTGATGACGCGGGCCAGGAGCGGGATGGCCTCCCCGGCGAGGCCGTCGGGGTAGCCCTGGCCGTCCCAGCGCTCGTGGTGGTGGCGGATGGCCGGCTCGGCCGGGCGCAGGAAGTCGATCCCCTCGACGATCTCGGCGCCCACCGGGGCGTGGCTCATGACGAGGGTGCGCTCCTCCGGCGTGAGCCGGGCCGGCTTGCGCAGCACCTGCTCCGGGACGCCGATCTTGCCGATGTCGTGGAGGATGCCGGCGTAGCGGAGCGACAGGAGGGCCGGCTCGTCGAGGCCGAGCTCGCGGCCGATCTCGACCGAGAGGGCGGCCACCCGCTCGGAGTGGCCGCGGGTGTAGGGGTCCTTGGCGTCGATGGCCGAGGCCAGCGCCCGGATGGTGTCGAGGTAGCCGCGCTCCAGCGCGGCGATGAGCCGCCGGTTCTCGCCGTCGAAGCCGGCCAGCTCGCGGCTCATGTGGTTGAAGGTGTAGGCCAGGTCGCCCAGCTCGTCGCGGGCCTCCACCGCGACCTCGCGCCCGAAGCGGCCGCGCGCGATGTCGAGCGCGCCGCGCACCAGCGCGCGGAGCGGCAGCGTGACCCGGCGGGCCAGCAGCAGGGCCACCAGCAGCGCGGCCGCCAGCGAGGCCAGCCCGGCCGTCCCCAGCGCCGCCCCCGGGACCGGCTCGCCCGCGCCGCGCAGGAGCAGGGCCAGCAGCGCGGCGGGGGCCAGCGCGGCG
>JAJYAW010000495.1 GCA_021779335.1 Myxococcales bacterium
GCCGGGCGGGCCGCCGCCGGGATCCGCCGGGGGGCCTCGGCGCCCGCGCCCGCGGTGGCCTCGGTGCCGCGGGCCGCGCCGTGCACGAAGCGCCACATGGGGACGAAGAGGAGCAGGTAGCCGACGGCGAGCAGGTACTCCGCCACCTTGGCGTCGTAGGTCGCGAGGAAGTCCTGGGTGGTCATGGCGGGCTCCGTGGCCTTCCGTCAGGCGCGGTGGTGCGCGTGGGCCAGCCCGTGGTGCCGGCCCCGGAGGCCCGCGACGGCGCGGGCGGCGTAGGCGGAGGCGACGAGCGGGACCGACAGGACCAGGATGACGCCGACCACCAGCAGGCCCCTGGCCAGCAGGGCGACGAGGACGAGTCCGAAGCTCTGGAGCAGCTCGAGGGCGGTCATCATGGTGTTCTCCTTTGCCTGCCGTGCTGCGTGTGCTTCCACGGCACTCATGAGCAAGCGCCGGGCCGGATCCACCCACGCCGCCCAAGCCGGCGCCGTTGCACGAGAAGGCGGTGCGGGAGGCCGCTGGGCGCGGCGAGGGGCGCGCGGGGGCCGCGGTGCTTCTCAACACCCCTCTACAGGTGCCCGGAGGGCGCGACGGGCGCGCCAGGCCGAGGTGTTCGGAAACTCTACGGGCCTAGACCGCGTACCCGGCCGCCCCGCTGGCCGCCGCGGCCTCGGGGTCGAGCGCCACGTCGACGCAGTAGACGGTGCCGCTCGCGAAGGCCCGCTCCAGGGCCGGCACCAGGTCGGCCGGGTGGTCCACGTGCTCGCCGTCGCCGCCGAGCGCCTGCACCACCTTGTCGTACCTGGTGGGCGCGAGGGCGGTGGCGGGCGCCTTGTCGTCCCCGAACATGGCCCGCTGGGGCACCCGGATCTGCCCCCAGGCCGCGTCGTTCCCCACCACCACCACCATGGGCAGCTTGAAGCGGACGGCGGTCTCGTAGTCCATGCCGTTGAGCCCGAAGGAGCCGTCGCCCTGCACCACGCAGACGTGCCGCTCCGGCGCGTGGAGCTTGGCGGCGATGGCGAAGGGCGCGCCCACCCCGAGGCAGCCGAGCGGGCCGGGATCGAGCCAGCGCCCCGGGCCGCCCACGGTGAGCACCTTGGCCGCCACCGCCACCACGTTGCCGCCGTCGCCCACGAAGGTCACGTCGCCGGCCCGGCGCGCCACCTCGTCGAGCGCCGCCGCCATCCGGAAGTGGTGGATGGGCCGCTGCTCGGAGGTCTCGAAGGCCCGCTGCGCCTCGCGGCGGCGCGCCTCGGCGGCCCGCAGCGTGTCGAGCCAGGCCGGCGAGCCCCAGCCCCCGGCCCCGGCCAGGAGCTGGCCCAGCACCGAGGCCGAGTCGCCCACGACGCCCACGTCGATGGGCCGGTTGCGGCCGATCTCGGCGCCGTCGACGTCCACCTGCACCACCCGGGCGCCGGCCGCGAAGGTGGGCTCGGTGCCGTAGCCGACGCGGAAGTCGAGCGGCGTGCCGATGACCAGCACGACGTCGGCCCGGCCGAGCGCCTCCTTGCGCGAGAGCTGCAGGAAGCCCGGGTGGCCGGCCGGCAGGCAGCCGCGCGCCATGCCGTTCAGGTAGACCGGCGCGCCGGTGGCGTCGGCCAGCGCCTGCAGCGCGTCCCAGGCGCCGTCCCACCAGATGGACGAGCCGGCCAGCACCACCGGCCGCTCGGCGCGCGCGAGCAGCGCCAGCGCCGCCTCGATCATGGCGGGGTCGCCGGGGCTGCGCGCCTCGGTCCGGTAGCGCGTCTGCGCGTCGCAGAGCGCCGCGTCGGCGCCGTTGGAGAGGACGTCCCAGGGCAGCTCCAGGAAGACCGGCCCGGGGCGCCCGGCGCGCGCCACCCGGAAGGCCCTGGCCAGGAAGGACGGGACCAGCTCCGGCGAGGGGACCCGGTCGGCCCACTTGGTGATGGAGGCGAAGAGGGGCACCTGCGCCATCTCCTGCAAGGCGCCACGCCCCTGGTTGAAGGTCGGGGCGGCGCCGCCGAGCAGCACGAGCGGCACGTTGGCGGAGGAGGCGTTGGCCACGCCGGTCAGGGCGTCGGTCACGCCGGGGCCGGCGGTGACGATGGCCACCCCGACGCCGCGGGTGAGCCGGGCCCAGGCGTCGGCGGCGTGGGCGGCCGCCTGCTCGTGGCGCGCGTCGACGAGCCGGATCCCCTCCTCGACGCAGCCCGCGTAGATGGGCGCCACGTGGAGGCCGGAGAGCGTGAAGGCGGTGGTGACGCCCTCCCTCTTCAGCATGCGGGCCACGAGCTGGCCCCCGGTGAGCAGGTCGGACATGTGCGCTCCTCCGCCGCCACTCTACCCCGGGCCGCCAAGGCAAACGCCCCGCGCGCCGGCGGGCACGCGGGGCGTCGGACGCCAGCCGGGCGGGCGGCGCGCTACTTGCGGAAGCGGGACAGGCTGGCCGGCAGCGCGGCGAGGGCCGGGAACTCCTTGCCGGGGTGGATGGTGGCCAGGCGGCCGTAGAGGGCCTCCTCGGTCTCGATGTTGTCCGGGTCCTGGATGCAGCAGTCGACCGGGCACACCGCGGCGCAGGCCTCCTCGTCGTGGAAGCCGACGCACTCGGTGCAGAGCGAGGCGTTGATGACGTAGATGTCGTCGCCCTGCGTGATGGCGCCGTTGGGGCACTCGGG
This sequence comes from Myxococcales bacterium, assembly GCA_021779335.1. Classification (GTDB taxonomy): domain Bacteria; phylum Myxococcota; class Myxococcia; order Myxococcales; family Anaeromyxobacteraceae; genus JADKCZ01. Next base: position 2,643 of record JAJYAW010000495.1, read on the forward strand.
CTCGCAGGCGCCGCAGTTGATGCACTCTTCGGTGATCTTGGTGGCCATGTGGTTCGCTCCTGTCGCCCGTGGTGTCCAAACGTCGGGGAAGTCAGCCGTATATCCGATGGGGACCCCGGCGAGTCAAGCAGCGGTCCGGGTGCCGATCGGCCGCGGAATCGGACGGGCCTGGTCCAGGAATCCAGCCCTCAGCGGGGCGCGTCCCCGCGCTCCTCCGCCAGGAGCCGCCGCTCCTCCTCCAGCTCCCGCGCCATGCGCCGGAAGGCCGCCGC
>JAJYAW010000496.1 GCA_021779335.1 Myxococcales bacterium
CCTCGAAGTCGAGGGTGCGGTGGCGCAGCCCCATGATCTCCCCCTCCGCGGTCCAGGCGGTGACCTGGAGGGACCGGGGCAGGGAGCGGCGCTCCACCACCAGCGAGTGGTAGCGGCCGGCCTCGAAGGGCGAGGGGAGCCCGGCGAAGATCCCCTGGCCGCGGTGCAGGATCGGCGAGGCCTTGCCGTGGACGATGCGGAAGTTCCGGACCACCTTGCCGCCGAAGGCCTGGCCGATGGCCTGGTGGCCCAGGCAGACGCCGAGGATGGGCCGCGTGCCGGCCAGCGCCCGGATGGCCGGCACGGTGACGCCGGCCTGGTCGGGGGTGCAGGGGCCGGGCGAGAGCACCAGCCCGCCGGGCGCGCGCCGCCGGATGCCCTCGACGTCGATGGCGTCGTTGCGGAAGACCTCGACCTCCGCCCCCAGCTCCCCCAGGTACTGCACCAGGTTGAAGGTGAAGGAGTCGTAGTTGTCGACGACGAGGAGGCGGGGCTTCACCGGCGCCTCCGCTTCCGGGCCGGGCGCGCCGCCGGCGCGGCGGCCGGGGCCTCCAGCGATCCGCTCTCGGCCTGGGCCACCGCGGTGAAGAGGGCCCGGGCCTTGCTCACCGTCTCCTGGTACTCGGCGGCCGGCTTCGAGTCGTAGACGATGCCGGCGCCGGCCTGGACGCTCACCCGCCGCCCGCTCTGCATCAGCGTGCGGATGGCGATGCACATCTCCATGTTGCCGCCGCGGTCGAAGTAGCCCACCGCGCCGGCGTAGGGGCCGCGCCGGGCCGGCTCGAGCTCGTCGACGATCTCCATGGCCCGCACCTTGGGCGAGCCGGAGACGGTGCCGGCCGGGAAGCCGGCCTGCAGCACGTCCACCGCCGAGAGCCCCGCGGCGAGCCGGCCGCGCACCTCGGAGACCAGGTGCATGACGTGGGAGTAGCGCTCCACCGTCTTCAGCGCCGTCACCTTGACCGTGCCCACGGCGGAGACGCGCCCCACGTCGTTGCGGCCCAGGTCGACCAGCATGACGTGCTCGGCGTTCTCCTTGGGGTCGGCGCGGAGCTCCGCCTCCAGGGCGGCGTCCTCGGGCGGGGTGGCGCCGCGCCGGCGCGTCCCGGCGATGGGGCGCAGCGTGACCTCCCCCTCCTCCAGCTTGATGAGCGTCTCCGGGGAGGAGCCCACCAGCGCCCGCTCGCCGTCCTTGAGGAAGAAGAGGTAGGGCGACGGGTTGACCCGCCGCAGCGCCCGGTAGATCTCGAAGGGCGGGACCGAGACCTCGGCGTCGAAGCGCTGCGAGAGGACGATCTGCTGGCAGTCGCCGGCCCGGATGTACGCCTTGGCCCGCTCCACCGCCGCCAGGTAGGCCCGCTTGGAGACGCGCGGGCGCAGCGCGGCGGGGCGGGCCGAGGAGCGGGCGCGCCGATCCACCAGCGGCCGGGCCAGCGCCCTCAGCCGCGCGCCGAGCCGGCGGACCGCCGCCGCGTAGAGCGCCCGGGGGTCGTCGCCGAGGTCGCAGCGCACCTCCTGGATGAGGTGGAGCGAGTGGCGCACGTTGTCGAAGGCCACGATCTCGTCGTAGTCGCCCAGCAGCACGTCGGGGAAGCCGAGCTCGTCCGGCCCGGAGATGGGGACGCGCGGCTCGAAGAGCCTGACCGCGTCGTAGGCCACGTGGCCCACCAGGCCGCCGGAGAGGCGCGGCGTGCCGGGCACCCGCACGGCGCTGTGGCCCCTCAGGGCGGCGCGGATGGCCTCGATGGGATCGGCCGGATCGCCCAGCTTCCAGCGCAGCAGCCGGCGCGGCCCGGCCCCCAGGAAGCTGAAGCGGGCGCTCCGCTCGCCCCCCTCCACCGACTCGAGCAGGAAGGCGTGGCGCTGGCCGCGCGAGAGCTTGAGGAAGGCCGAGACCGGCGTCTCGGTGTCGGCGTCGACCTCGACGCGCACCGGGACGGCGCGGCCCGGCCGGCACAGCCTCAGGAAGGTCGGGAGGTCCGGCTGGGGGCGCACGTCAGCGCCAAAGAAACACCGTCACGCCGTCACCCGGCGTGCTGGACCCGCGATCTCGACCGCGCCGGCGGACACCATCTTGTTCTCCCGGTCCACCAGCACCACGGTGGGCTTGAAGGCGCGGGCCTCGGCCTCCTCGAGCTCGGCGAAGGTGGCCAGGATGACCAGGTCGCCCGGCTTGTTGAGGTGCGCCGCCGCGCCGTTGATGCAGACGACCCCGCTGCCGCGCGCCGCCTTGATGGCGTAGGTCTGCAGCCGCGTGCCGCGCGTGATGTTCCAGACGTGGACCGCCTCGTACTCCCAGATCCCGGCGGCCTCCAGCAGGTCCTCGTCGATGGAGACCGAGCCCTCGTAGTCGAGGTCGGCGTGCGTCACGGTGGCGCGGTGGATCTTGGCCTTGAAGAACGTCCGGCGCATGGGGAGAATCTGTCTTACCCGCTCGGACCCCCCGCCGCAAGGCCGGCCGCGCCGCGGCGCGGCGCGGAGGGGCCGGCGCCGCCGAGGCTCAGCGCAGGTCGGCCAGCCACCCCCGCACGGCGTCGCGGAGGTCCTGCGGCGCGAAGGGCTTGCCGAGCTGCGGGTTTCCCACCCGCTCCAGGAACTCGCGCGACCGGTCGGTGAACGCGCCGCCCGTCATGAAGACGATGCGGCGCGCCACCTCGGGGCGCGCCCGGGCCAGCTGCTCGTGCAGCTCCATGCCGGAGAGCAGCGGCATCATCAGGTCGCACAGGACGAGGTCGAAGTGCTCCCCGCCGGCGAGCCGCGCCAGCGCCTGGCGGGGGTCGCTGAGGGCCACCACCTCGTGGGCCGTGAGGAGGCGCCGGATGGTGGAGCCGATGAGCTGCTCGTCGTCGACCACCAGGATGCGGGCGCGCGACGCCTCCGGGCGCGGGCGCGGGGCGGCCGGGGCCGGCGCCTC
>JAJYAW010000497.1 GCA_021779335.1 Myxococcales bacterium
TGCTGTGGGGGCATGTGCGGCCGGTACACGCTCACCGTCGCGGATCTCGCCGCGCTGGCCAGGGCCTGGGCCGCCGAGGTGGACGCCGTCCTCCTGGCGGGCTGGACGCCGCGCTTCAACGTGGCGCCGGGCCAGCGGGCGCCGCTCCTGCTGGGCGGCGCGGGGGGGCGGCGGCTGGTGCCGGCCTCCTTCGGCCTGCCCGCGCCGGGCGGGGCGCGCCACGTCAACGCCCGGGCCGAGACCGCCGGCCAGCGGCGGACCTTCCGGGAGGCGCTGGCGCACGGCCGGGCCGTCGTCCCTGCCGACGGGTTCTACGAGTGGGAGGGGCCGCCCTCGGCCCGCCGGCCCAGCTGGTTCCACCGGCCCGACGGCGCGCCGCTCCTCCTGGCGGCGCTGGCCGTGGAGGGGGCGGACGGGCCCGCCTTCTCCATCCTCACGACCGCCGCGGTGGCGCCCGTGGCGCGGCTCCACGACCGGATGCCGGTCATCCTGCCGCCGGAGGCGCTCGAGGCCTGGCTGGCCGAGGGGCCGCCGCCGCCCTTCGCGCCCGCCGTCGCCGGCCTGCTCTCGGCGCGGCCGGTCTCGGCCCGCGTCAACGCCCCGGGCCAGGACGATCCCGGGTGCCTGGTCCCCCGGCCCCCGCCCGCGCAGGGGCGGCTCTTCTAGCCCCCCCCCGCGAGGAGGGCCGCGCTCGTCACGACCCGGACGCCGGCCGCCCGGAGGGCCTCGTCGGTGGCCCCGGCCCGCTCCGGGGAGACCGCGCGCGTCAGGTCGTCGAGCACCACCACCTCGAGCCCCTCCGCCGCCGCGTCCACCGCGCTGGCGCGGACGCAGAAGTCGCGCGCCAGGCCGCAGATGAAGAGGCGGGCCACCCCGCGGGCCCGGAGCCACGCGCCCAGGCCGGTGGTGGAGCGCGCGCCGTCGGGGCCGGCGTTCTCCCGGAACGCCGAGTAGGAGTCCACCTCGCGCCGGGTCCCCTTGCGCAGGAGCAGGGTGATGGCCCGGTCGGGCAGGTCGGGGTGGAGGGCGGCGCCCGGCGATCCGTGGACGCAGTGGTCCGGCCAGAGCTCCTGGGGCCCCGCCGGCCGCGCCAGCGTGGTGAAGGGGGCGGCGCCGGGGTGCGCGGAGGCGAAGGAGACGTGGCGGGGCGGGTGCCAGTCCTGGGTGGCCACCACGGTGCCGAAGCGCGTCGCCAGCGCCGCGATGGGGCCGACCACCTCGTGGCCGCCCGCCACGCCCAGGGCGCCGCCGGGCAGGAAGTCGCGCTGGAGATCGACCACCAGGAGGGCATCGAGCTTCTGATCGAGGGTCATGGCGGGGCCGATCATAGCGCCGGTCCGGGCCGCCCGCCGCGCCGCGCCGACCGCCTCGGGGGCGCGAATCCCCGGTGGTTTCGAGGGTTGTTTCCACCCGCGCCCTGGGCTACCTTCCGCCGCCTATGGACAAGACCTGGGTCAAGGACGTCAAGGAGGGAGAGCGCGTCAAGAGCCTCTTCCTCGTCGCCCGCAAGGCCACGCCGACCGCCAAGAGCGGCAAGACGTACCTGGCCGCCACCTTCACCGACAAGACCGGCGAGCTCGAGGCCCGCTCCTTCGACAAGGTCGAGGAGCTGGGCGCGCTCTTCGAGGAGAAGGACTACGTCGAGGCCGAGGGGCTGGTCGGGACCTTCCAGGGCAAGCCGCAGCTCCGCGTCGAGACGCTCACCAAGGTGGACCCGGCCGGCCTCGACGCCGCCGAGTTCATCTGGGCCGCGCCGCCCGAGCCCAAGAAGCCGGAGCGGCCGGCCGCCGCCGCCGAGGTGGACGACACGTCCTGGAAGGAGCTGCTGGTCCTGGTGGACGCGGTGGTCGATCCCAACGTGAAGGCGCTCGTCGCCGCCTTCCTGGCGGACGAGGACTTCGCGGCCCGCCTGCGCCGCTCCCCCGCCGCCAAGACGGTGCACCACGCCTACGCCGGCGGCCTGCTGGAGCACACCGTCTCGGTCATCAAGCTGGCCCACCGGCTGGCGGACCAGTACCCGCAGGTGGACCGCGACCTGCTGGTGGCCGGGGCCTTCTTCCACGACCTCGGCAAGGTGCGCGAGCTGGCCGGCGACCGCAACGCCGAGTACACGGACGAGGGGAAGCTGGTCGGCCACCTGGTCATGGCGGCCCAGTGGATCCACGACAAGGCGCGCCGCGTCGGCGTGCCGCGCGAGCTGGAGCACCAGATCGTCCACCTCGTGCTGGCCCACCACGGCAAGCTCGAGTACGGCTCGCCCAAGGTGCCGCTCACGCTCGAGGCGCTGCTGACGCACTACCTCGACGAGATCGACAGCCGGGTCAACGGCTGGCTCAACCTCATGGGGCGCGAGGGCGGCAACCGTCGCTGGACCGACACCAACAACGTCTACGAGCAGCCCATCTGGCGCGGCGCCCTGCCCACCGTGCAGGCGGAGAAGAAGGGCCCGCCCGCCGAGGCCATGACGCCGGTCATCTACGTGCCTCGCGACGGCGGCGCGCAGGGCCAGGCGTCGCAGAGGAAGCGGCCGGAGAAGAAGCCGCGCCAGCCGCAGGCGCCGCGCCCGGAGCGCAAGGTCGAGGAGCGGCCCGCCGCCGAGGCGGCCGCCGCGACCGAGGCGCCCAGGGCCGAGCCCCCCGCCGCGCCCCCGCGCCACGAGGGGCGCCCCGAACGCGGCATGGACCGCGGCGGTCACCGGGGTGGTCCGGGCTCGTTCGGCGGCCCGGGCGACAAGAAGAAGGGCTACACGGGCCCGCGCCTCCCGGGCGACCGGGGCCCGCACCGCCCGCCCGGCGGCGACAAGCCGAAGAGCCTGACGCACAACCCGTTCGCCGCCCTGGCCGCCAAGCTGGGCGAGGGCGCGTCCACGCCGGCCGAGCCCGCCGCGGCGCCGGCCGACGCGGCGCCGGCC
>JAJYAW010000040.1 GCA_021779335.1 Myxococcales bacterium
CGCCGCGCCCACCGTCCCCTACCTGGCGGGGCTCGGCGACGAGCAGGACCCCGGCGCGGCCCCGGTGGCGCGCCTCTCGGCCCGGCTCGGCGCCGCGGTGGGCCAGGGCCGCGCCCAGCCCGGCGTGATCCTGGCCTCCTGGTGCCGCGGCCACCACGCCCGCTTCCTCTCCGGCCTGCCGGCGCTGGTGACCCCCTTCGGCCCGGTGCCGGGGGCCGACGCCATGGCGGACTGGGCCTCCTTCCTGCTCGCCCCGGGGCAGGACCGGGCCGAGGCGGTCCTGGAGGCGCGGGGCGTGCGCTGGGTCCTGCTCGAGCCGCTCCTCCTCGACCTCCTCCTGGCCCACCGGCTCCAGCCGGCCGGGCCCTCGCCGGTGTCGCCGCGCCCGGGCGGCGGGCTCCGCCCGAGCCCGGAGGGGCTCCGGCTCGTCTCCTCGCGCCTCCTGTGGCGCGACGGCAACGCGGCCGGGGCGGCGCCGGCGCTGGACGGCTTCCGGCTGGTGGACGAGGACTTCCCGGCGGGCCGCCCGGACCTCGCGGCCAAGCTCTTCGAGCGCGTTCCCGGCGCGAGGCTCGCGGTGACCGGCGCGGCGCCCGGCGCCCGCCTGGTCGCCACCGCCGCGCTCACGCTGCCCACCGGCCGGCGCTCCTCGCTCGCGCTCGAGGCTCTGGCCGACGCCGCGGGGCGGGCCCGGCTCCGGCTGCCCTACGCCCTCGGCCGCAACGGGCGCGTCGAGGCGGGCCCCTGGCTGGTCTCCGATGGGCGCGCCTCGCGGCCGCTCTCGGTGCCCGAGGCGGCCGTCCTCGGCGGCGCCCCGGTGGCGCTCGACCTGCGGTAGCGGCCCCGCGCCGGGCCGCGCTCACCCGAGCTGCGGCGGCGGGTTCCACCAGACGGCGCCCTTGTCCTTGGCCGCCTCCCAGGCGGCCAGGCGGGCGGCGCGCTGCTCCTCGGCGCCCATGGGCGTGAAGGCCTCGGCGGCGGCCCAGGCGGCGTCCTGCTCGTTCTCGAAGGAGAGGCCGAGCAGCGTCACGTCCGGATCCTGCGTCAGCGTGTAGCGCAGGCAGGTGGCCACGTCGAGCCGCGGCAGCGTCGCCGCTCCGCCGTCCACGCCGCCCGACGAGACCTTGCCGCGCGGCCGGGCCGCCAGCGGCCGCCCGTACCCCTCGGTGTCGCCCAGCAGCTTGCCGGCGCCGAAGGTCTTGAAGCAGACGGTGCCCACCCCGGCGGCGCGCGCCCGCGGCAGGATCTCGGTGACGTAGCGGCGCGCCACGTAGAGCCCCACCGGGAACATGAGGACGTCGCAGCGGCCGTCGTCGAGGGCGGCCGCCAGCACGTCGGGGTGGTGGCTGGAGAGGCCGCGGAACCCGGCCCGGCCGCGCGCCACCTCCTCGGCCGCCTGGTCCAGCCCGCCGCCCGGCGCGGCCAGCCCGGCCCAGGCCGCCAGCGTCGAGACGGCGTGGAAGGCGAGCAGGTCCACCCGCGGCAGGCCGAGCCGCGCCAGGCTGCCGTCGAGCTGCGGCCCCACCGGCCGGTCCAGGTGGTCCACCTTGTCGATGAGGAAGACCCCGTCGCGCCGCCCCCGCAGCGCCTCGCCCACCAGCTCCTCCGACCAGCCGTCCTCGTACTGCGGCGCCGTGTCGAGCACGTTCACGCCGGCGTCGAGGGCCCGCCTGAGCACCGCCACGCAGCGCTCGCGCGGCACGCTCCGGTCGGCCAGGTCCCCCTGGCCGAGGGCGGTGGCGACGAAGCCGGTGCGGCCGAGGGGGCGGCGGGGCAGGAAGCGCGGGGCCATGGCGCCGATGGTAGCGCGCCGGATGGGCTATCGTCCGCGGGTTCGCCGTCCCCTCCCCCAAGGAGCCACCGATGGAGCTCGTCTCGGTCACGGAGCAGGCCACCCTCGTCGACCCCGCCGGCCGGCCCGGCGCGCAGACCATCGAGCACCGGAGCGATCCCCTCACCGGCGTGGTGGCCTCGGTCAACCTGGCGCTCGGGGAGAAGGCGCGCGCCTTCGTGGGGACGGCCGATCCGGCCCTGCTGGACGACCTCGCCGAGAAGAGCCGCGCCAGCTGCCCCTTCTGCAGCGCCGCCGAGAAGGGGACCCGCTACGACCCGGCCTTCGCGCCGGAGGGGCAGCTCCGCTTCGGCGGGGCGCTCGCCATGCCCAACCTCTTCTCCAAGTGCCGCTTCGACTCGGTGGTCATCCTCGACGTGGCCAACCACGTGCTGCGCCCCTCGGCCATCGGCGCGGCGGCGCTGGCCGACGGCCTGCGGGCCGCCGCCGAGCTGGTCCGCCGGGCGCGGGCGGCCGACCCGGCCATGGTCCACCACCTGGTCGGCATGAACTTCCTGCCGCCGGCCGGCTCGAGCGTGCCCCATGCGCACTTCCAGGTGCACGTGCGCGGCGTGCCGTACTCCGGCGTGACCCGGCTCACCGAGGCCAGCGCCGCCTGGCGGGCGCGCACCGGCCGCGACTTCTGGGGGGAGCTGCTGGCGGCCGAGCGGGGCGGGCCGCGCTTCGTCGGCCAGGCCGGCCCGGTGGCCTGGCTGGCCGCCTTCGCCCCGGTCCACCAGCGCGAGTTCTGGGGGGTCGTCCCGGGCACCGGCAGCCTGGCGGAGGTGGACGAGGCGGGCCTCCAGGGGCTCGCCGAGGGCATCTCCAGGGTGATCTCCCTCTACGAGTCGATGGGCGTCCACGCCTTCAACGTCGCCCTCCTCTCCAGCCCCGTGGCTGGCCGGGGCGGGGAGTACAGCCTGCACGCCCGGGTCTGCTCCAGGCCGCCGCTCAAGGCGCTCTACGTCAACTACGAGACCTGGTTCGGGCCGATGTACGGGGGGGACGAGGTCCACACCGAGGCCCCGGAGGCCTACGCCGCCAGGCTGCGCGAGCGCTGGTAGGGGCCCACCGCCCCGGCGCGGGCCAGGCGCCGGACGCCGGACGCCGCGCCGCCCTCCCTACCCGGCCGCGCCGCGCCGCCGGCAGTCGCCCGGGGTGCGGCCGGTCCAGCCCTTGAAGGCCCGGGCGAAGCTCTTCTCGCTGCGGAAGCCGACGGCCCGGGCCACCTGCTTCACCGGGTCCTGGCCGCGGGTGAGCAGCGCCACGGCCCGCTCGCGGCGGGCCTCGTCCTTGAGCCCCTGCAGCGAGGCCCCCTCCTGCTCGAGGTGGCGGTGCAGCGAACGGACCGAGACGCCGGCCCGCCGCGCCACCTCGCCGGCCACCGGGGCGGCCGCGAGGTCCTCGGCCAGGAGCCGGCGCACCCGCTGGGCGAGCAGCCGGTCGCGCCGGTACTGCAGCACGGTGAGCGGCAGGGCCCGCTGCAGCATGGCGTCCATGGCGGCGGCGTCGCGCCGCTGCGGCAGGGCGAGGTAGCTCTCGTCGAAGGTGAAGTGGGCCTGCGCCGCGCCGAAGTGGACCGGCCCGGGGAAGAGGAGCGGGTAGACGTCGCCGTGGGGCGGGCGGGGGAAGGGGAAGCCCACCGAGAGCAGGGAGAGGCGCGAGTCGATGGCCCAGCAGGCGTAGCCGTGGACGAAGCGCAGGTAGGAGAGGAGGCAGAACTCGCGCATGGCGCCGAGCGGGCGGCGCTCGGTGAGCGTCACCACCGCGCCCTGGCCCTCCCGCACCTCGAGGTCGATGCGGAGGTCGTCGGTGAGGAGCCGGTGGTGGCGGAACCAGCGGCGCAGCGCCACCCGGAGGGTGGCCGCGCCGAGCGAGGCGCGGCAGAGCATGCCCAGGCTGCCCCAGGGCAGCCGCCGGGAGAACCAGCCGAGGGCCTCGTCGTCGAGCTGCTGCATGGCCAGCGAGGAGACGGTCTCGAGCTGCCGGCCGGTGATGCGGGTGGCCGGGTCCGCCAGGTCCGCTGGCGTGATCTGGGCCTGGCGCAGCACCCCGGCGGGGTCCTGGCCGTAGCGCTCGAACGCCAGCAGCATCGCCTTCACGAAGGCGATGGGGGTGGCGGCGGCCGGGGGCCGGCCGGGGGCGGCGCGCGCTGGAGTCGGTGGCACGATCTGCGACCATTCTGGCCCCCCATGTGCCGCCCGGGCAACTACCTTCCGGGACAGGAGGCGGCACCCCCCATGGACCTGAACGGACTGGACTTCGACCTCGGCGAGACCATCGAGCTGCTCCGCGACACCGTGCGGAGGTTCGCGCAGGCGGAGATCGCCCCGCGGGCCGCGGAGATCGACCGGAAGAACGAGTTCCCGGCCGACCTGTGGCGCAAGCTCGGCGACCTCGGCGTCCTCGGCCTGACGGTGCCCGAGGCCTACGGCGGCACCGACCTCGGCTACCTGGCGCACATCGTGGTCATGGAGGAGCTGTCGCGCGCCTCGGCCGCGGTGGCGCTCTCCTACGGCGCCCACTCCAACCTCTGCGTCAACCAGCTGCGGCGCAACGGCACCGAGGCGCAGCGCCGGAAGTACCTGCCCAGGCTGGTCTCCGGCGAGCACGTGGGGGCCCTCGCCATGAGCGAGCCCAACGCCGGCTCCGACGTCATGTCGATGAAGCTCAAGGCCGAGCGCCGGGGCGACCGCTGGGTGCTCGACGGCGCCAAGATGTGGATCACCAACGGCGGCGAGGCCGACACGCTGGTGGTCTACGCCCGCACCGACCCCAAGCCCGGCTCGAGGAGCCTGACCGCCTTCGTCGTCGAGAAGGGGACCCCGGGCTTCTCGGCCGGCAGCCACCTCGACAAGCTGGGCATGCGCGGCTCCAACACCGTGCCGCTCTTCTTCGAGGGGTGCGAGCTCGGCGACGAGCAGCGGCTCGGCGAGGTGGGGGGCGGCGCCCGGGTGCTCATGTCCGGCCTCGACTACGAGCGGGCCGTGCTGGCCGGCGGGCCGCTCGGCATCCAGGCCGCCTGCCTGGACGCCGTGCTGCCCTACCTGCACGACCGCAAGCAGTTCGGCCAGGCCATCGGCGAGTTCCAGCTCATGCAGGCCAAGGTGGCCGACATGTTCGCCACCTGGCAGGCCTGCCGCGCCTTCGTCTACGCGTTGGGGCGCTCGCTCGACCGGGCCGACCACGCCCGGAGCTCGCGCAAGAACGCCGCGGCCGCCATCCTCTACGTCTCCGAGAAGGCCACCTGGATGGCCGGCGAGGCCATCCAGGCGCTGGGCGGCAACGGCTACATCAACGAGTTCCCCACCGGGCGGCTCTGGCGCGACGCCAAGCTCTACGAGATCGGCGCCGGGACGTCGGAGATCCGGCGCATGCTCATCGGCCGTGAGCTCTTCAACGAGACCGCCTGACCCGGGCGCCACATGAGCGTCCTCAAGTCCAAGATCCAGGTCCGCTCCCCGGAGTTCCAGGCCAACGCCGCCGCGGTGCGGGCGCTGGTGGAGGACCTGCGGGAGCAGGTGCGGCTGGCCTCCCTCGGCGGCGGCGAGGCGGCCCGGGCCAGGCACGTGGCCCGCGGCAAGCTCCTGCCGCGGGAGCGGGTCGACCGCCTCCTCGACCCGGGCACGCCCTTCCTGGAGATCGGCCAGCTGGCCGCCTGGGGGCTCTACGACGGCGACGCGCCGGCGGCCGGGATGATCGCCGGCGTCGGGCGGGTGCAGGGGGTCGAGTGCGTCGTCATCGCCAACGACGCCACCGTCAAGGGCGGCACCTACTACCCCCTCACGGTGAAGAAGCACCTGCGGGCCCAGGAGATCGCCGAGCAGAACCGGCTCCCCTGCGTCTACCTGGTGGACTCGGGCGGCGCCTTCCTGCCGCGGCAGGACGAGGTCTTCCCGGACCGCGACCACTTCGGCCGCATCTTCTACAACCAGGCCAACCTCTCGGCGCTCAACGTGCCGCAGGTGGCGGTGGTGATGGGCTCCTGCACCGCCGGCGGCGCCTACGTGCCGGCCATGAGCGACGAGACCATCATCGTGCGCAACCAGGGGACCATCTTCCTGGGCGGCCCGCCGCTGGTGAAGGCGGCCACCGGCGAGGTGGTGAGCGCCGAGGACCTGGGCGGCGGCGACGTGCACACCCGCCTCTCCGGCGTGGCCGACCACCTGGCCGAGAACGACGCCCACGCCCTCGAGCTGGCGCGGCGGGTGGTGGCCAACCTCAACCGGGTCCGGCCGCCCGGGCCGCCGGTGGCCGAGCCGGAGGAGCCGCTCTACGACCCGGCCGAGCTCGACGGGATCATCCCCAGCGACACCCGCAAGCCCTGGGAGGTGCGCGAGGTCATCGCCCGCCTCGTCGACGGCTCCCGCTTCGACGAGTTCAAGGCCCGCTTCGGCGCCACGCTGGTGACCGGCTTCGCCCGGCTCTACGGCGTCACCGTGGGGATCGTGGCGAACAACGGCATCCTCTTCGCCGAGTCGGCGCAGAAGGGGGCCCACTTCATCGAGCTGTGCGCCCAGCGCGGCATCCCGCTGATCTTCCTGCAGAACATCACCGGCTTCATGGTGGGGCGCAAGTACGAGAACGCCGGCATCGCCAAGGACGGCGCCAAGATGGTGACCGCGGTGGCCACCGCCCAGGTGCCCAAGATCACCATGGTCATCGGCGGCTCCTTCGGGGCCGGCAACTACGCCATGTGCGGCCGCGGCTACTCGCCCCGCTTCATGTGGACCTGGCCCAACAGCCGCATCTCGGTGATGGGCGGCGAGCAGGCCGCCAGCGTGCTCTCGACGGTGCGCCGCGACGCCCTGGAGGCGGCCGGCAAGGCCTGGAGCGCCGCGGAGGAGGAGGCCTTCAAGGCGCCGCTGCGGCGGCAGTACGAGGAGCAGGGCCACCCGTACTACGCCACCGCCCGGCTCTGGGACGACGGCATCGTCGAGCCGGCCCAGTCCCGCCGGGTGCTCGGCCTGTCGCTCTCGGCCAGCCTGGGCGCCGCCGTCCCCCCCACCCGCTTCGGCGTCTTCCGGATGTGACGCCGTCCCCCGCACCTGAACGGAGCGCAGCGCGAATGTTCGCCAAGATCCTCGTGGCCAACCGGGGGGAGATCGCCTGCCGCGTCATCGACACGGCGCGCCGCCTCGGCGTGAAGACCGTGGCGGTCCACTCGACCGCCGATGCGGACGCCCGCCACGTCCGGCTCGCCGACGAGGCGGTCCACATCGGGCCGGCCCCGGCCCGCGAGAGCTACCTGGTGGCGCAGCGCATCCTCGACGCCGCCCTGGCCACCGGGGCCCAGGCCATCCACCCGGGCTACGGCTTCCTCTCCGAGAACGCCGACTTCGCCGAGGCCTGCGAGCGGGCCGGCCTCACCTTCATCGGCCCCCCGGCCGCCGCCATCCGCGCCATGGGCTCCAAGTCGGCCGCCAAGGCGCTCATGGAGCGGGCCGGCGTGCCGCTCACGCCCGGCTACCACGGCGAGGACCAGGACCCGGCCGTGCTGCAGGCGGCCGCCGATCGCATCGGCTACCCGGTGCTCATCAAGGCCAGCGCCGGGGGCGGCGGGCGCGGCATGCGGCGGGTCGACGCCGCGGCGGACTTCCCGGGGGCCCTGGCGGCCTGCCGGCGCGAGGCGCTCCAGGCCTTCGGGGACGAGCGGGTGCTGGTGGAGCAGTACGTGCTGCGCCCCCGCCACGTGGAGCTCCAGGTCTTCGCCGACCGCCACGGCCGCTGCGTCCACCTCTTCGAGCGCGACTGCTCGGTGCAGCGGCGCCACCAGAAGATCCTGGAGGAGGCCCCGGCCCCGGGCATGACGCCGGAGCGGCGCGCCGCCATGGGCGCGGCCGCGGTGGCGGCGGCGCGGGCGGTCGGCTACGTGGGGGCCGGCACGGTGGAGTTCATCGTCCACCCCGACGGCCGCTTCCACTTCATGGAGATGAACACCCGGCTCCAGGTGGAGCACCCGGTCACCGAGATGATCACCGGGCTCGACCTCGTCGAGTGGCAGCTCCGGGTGGCGGCCGGCGAGCCGCTGCCGCTGACCCAGGAGCAGCTCCAGCTCGAGGGCCACGCCATCGAGGCGCGCGTCTACGCCGAGGACCCGGAGCGGGGCTTCCTCCCCTCGACCGGCCGGCTGATCCACCTGGCCCAGCCCGAGCCCTCCTTCCACGTGCGCATCGACACCGGCGTCGAGGAGGGCGACGAGATCTCGCCCCACTACGACGCCATGATCGCCAAGCTCATCGTCTGGGACCGGACCCGCGAGGCCGCGCTGGCGCGCCTGCGGCTGGCGCTGGCGCAGTACCGCATCGTGGGCGTGGAGAACAACGTCGAGTTCCTGGCCCGGGTGGTCACCTCGCCGGCCTTCGCGACGGCCGACCTCGACACCGGCCTCATCGAGCGCGAGCGGGCGGTGCTCTTCCCGGCGGTGCGCCAGGTGCCGGAGGAGGCCTGGCTGCTGGCGGCGCTGGCGGAGCTCACGCGCGAGCGGCTCGGCGCCGAGGGGGGGAGCGCGGGGCCCGACCGCTCGCCCTGGGGCGCCCGCGACGGCTGGCGGCTCAACCACCGCGCCACCCGCACCGTCTCGCTCCGGCTCGGCGAGGAGGCCAGGGAGGTGGCGGTCGAGTACACCGCCGGCGGCTACCTGCTCGGGCTGGACGGCCGGCGGGTGGAGGCCTCGGGCGGCTTCGAGGGGCACGGCCGCTTCCTGGCCCGCCTCGGGGAGCGGCGGCTGCGCGCCGCGGTGGTGCTGGCCGGCGAGCGGCGCCAGGTCTTCTTCGAGGGGCGCACCTACCCCATCGCCTGCGTCAGCGCGGCGGCCCTGGCCGGCGAGCGCGACGACGTGGTGGGCGGGCTGACCGCCCCCATGCCGGGCAAGGTGGTGGCGCTGCTGGCGGCGCCCGGCCAGGCGGTGGAGAAGGGGACGCCGCTCCTGGTGCTGGAGGCCATGAAGATGGAGCACACCGTGCTGGCCCCGCGGGCCGGCGTGGTGAAGGCGCTCCGCTTCGGCGTGGGCGACCAGGTCAGCGAGGGGTCGGAGCTGGTGGAGTTCGAGGCGCCGGCGGCCCCGCCGGCCGGCTGAGGTGCCGGCGGGCCAGGGCCCGCCACACGGCCGCCTCGAGGGCCTCCAGCGTGAAGGGCTTCTGGAGGTACTCCAGCCCGTCCTCCAGGACGCCGCGCTGGCTCAGCACGTCGCCGGCGTAGCCCGACATGAAGAGCACCTTGAGCCCTGGCTGGACCTCCTCGAGGAGCTGGTGGAGGCGCCGCCCGTTCATGTCCGGCATGACCACGTCGGTGACGAGGAGGTCGATGGCGCCGCCGGCCTCCGCGGCCAGGCGCCGGCAGGCGGCGGCGTCGCGGGCCTCCAGGACGCGGCACCCCATCCGCTCGAGCAGCCGCACCACCGCGTGGCGCACCACGTCCTCGTCCTCGGCCACCAGGACGGTGGCGCCGGGCCGAGGCGGCAGGGCGGCCGCCGGCGCGGGCGTGAGGGCGGGGCGGCCGGCGGGCACCTGCGGGAGGTAGATCCGGAAGGTCGCCCCGCGCCCCGGCTGGCTCTCGGCGACCACGTGGCCGCCGTGCTGGCTGACGACGCCGTGCACGATGGCCAGGCCGAGCCCCGTCCCCTCGCCCTCCCTCTTGGTGGTGTAGAAGGGCTCGAAGACCCGCTCCAGCACCTCCGCCGCCATGCCGGCGCCGGTGTCGGAGACGGAGAGGGCCACCCAGTCGCCGGCCGGCACGCCGCGCGCCTGCCCGGCCGCCAGCGTGGCGTCGGCCGCCTCGATGGTGAGCTGGCCGCCCTGCGGCATCGCCTGCTGGGCGTTGACCGCCAGGTTCATGATCACCTGCTCGAGGTGGCCGGGGTCGGCCCGGACGAGCCCCAGCCGCGGCGGGAGCCGGAGGTCGATGCGGACGTCCTCGCGGATGGTCCGGCGCAGCAGCCGCTCGAGCTCCGCCAGGAGCTCGCGCAGGTCCACCTCGCGGAGCGCCAGCACCTGCTTGCGCCCGAAGGCGAGGAGCTGGCGGGTCAGGTCGCGGGCCCGCTCGGCGGCGCGCTTCACGTCGGCGAGGTCCTCGGCCTGGCTGGTGCCCGCCGGGGCGTCGCGCAGCATGAGGTCGGTGAGCGCCAGGATGGGCGCGAGCATGTTGTTGAGGTCGTGGGCCACGCCGCCGGCGAGGCGGCCCACCGACTCCATCCGCTGCGCCCGGGCCAGCTGCTCCCGCAGCTCCTCGCGCTGCGCCTCGGCTCGCCGCCGCTCCTCCAGCACCGCCGCCAGGATAAGGCCGGTGAGGGAGAGCGTGGCCAGGTAGAAGTTGAGCATGAGGAGCTGCCGGTCCACCGAGACGAGCGCGACCTGCTCGTGGCCCGAGGCCACCGCCCAGATGGCCAGCCCGCTCAGGATGGCCGCCGCCGCCGAGGCCCCGCGGGCGCCCAGCACGAAGGCGCCCAGGATGACGGAGAAGATGGTGAGGTACCGCAGGTAGACCTGCAGCGAGGCGTCGAGCAGCACGAACGCCAGCGCGCCGACCACCGCGGTGGAGGCGTAGACGAGCAGGTGGCGCCGCCAGCGGGCCAGGCCCCAGGGCGGGCGCCAGGCCAGCACCAGCGTGGTGAAGACGCAGACGCTCACCGCGTTGGAGAGCCACCAGTTCACCGCCACGCTGGGCAGGATCGAGCCGGGCAGGTCGTCGGAGGACCGGATCACCGCCAGCCCCATGGCGGCCGCCAGCGCCTGGGCGAGCACGCCGCCGAGGAGCACCAGCTTGAGCAGATCCGGCGGGCGGGCCAGCGGATCGGCGCCGGCCAGGGCCCGCCGGACCCAGGCGGCCGCCAGCAGGGTCGGGACGACGTCGGCGGCCGCTTCCCCCAGCGCCACGGCGCCGCCCAGGAGCGGGCCGTGATCGTGGAGCTGCTCCGGCAGCAGCGCCGCCAGGGCGCCCACGGCGATGCCCGGCCAGACGCGGGGGCCCCACAGCAGCGTCAGCCCCAGCGCCAGGCCGGCGGGCGGCCAGAAGATGCCGACGTTGGTGCCGGGCACCACCAGCAGCAAGCCCAGCCGGGCGCCGAGGTAGAAGGTGACGGCGGTGAACGCGAGCCGCCGGGCCTGGGTCCGGCGGTCGGGGGCGGGTGACGGGGCGGCCACGGGGCGATGAGAGCCCATGGCTCCCGGGAAGTCCAACGCGAGGTCCGGGGCCGGGTGGCGGGCGCGGACCACCCCGCCCCGTCACTTCCAGACGCGCCGGTCGTCGAGCTTCTTCGCGTCCGCCGGCAGCGAGCCCGGCGCCACCAGCCGCACCTCGCCGCGCACCTTGACCTCCGCCTGGAGCGCCTCGGCGAGCCGCGCCGTCAGCGCGGCGTCGCCAGCCGGCGCCCCCGGCGACGGCGCTGCGGGCACGGCCGCCTCGACCTCGTACTCGAGCCGGTCGACGTGCTGGTCGCGGGTCACCACGGCGCGGAAGCGGGCCACCTCGGCGAAGCCCTTCAGCACCTTCTCCATCTGGCTGGCCCGGACGAACATCCCCTTCACCTTGACCGCGTCGCCGACCCGGCCGAGCAGCCCGGCCACCTTGGGGGTGGTGCGGCCGCAGGCGCAGGGGCCGGGGGCGCCCAGCGTCACGATGTCGCCGGTGGCGAAGCGGACGAGCGGGTAGGCCTCGTCGAAGACGGTGGCCACGAGCTCGCCCGGCTGCCCCGGCGCGGCCTCGCGGCCGGTCTCCAGGTCGAGCACCTCCACCAGGGCGTCGGGGTGGAGGTGCCAGCCGCCCTTCTCCGTGCACTCGTAGGCGATGCAGCCGAGGTCGGCCGTGCCGTACCCCTGCAGGCAGCGCACCCCGAAGGCCTCGATGTCGGCCCGCAGCGACTCCGGCAGCATCTCGGCGATGACCCAGGCCACCTCGAAGGAGAGGGGCACGCCCGTCTCCCGCGCCCTGGTGAGGAGCTGGAAGAGGAAGCTCGGCGTGCCGGTGTAGCCGGTGGCCTTCAGGTGGCTGGCGGCCTTGAGCTGCTGCTCGGTCTGGCCGGTGCCACCCGGGATGACGGCGCAGCCCAGCGCGCGGCAGGCGTTGTCGAGCATGAAGCCGAGCGGGGTGAGGTGGTAGCTCGCCGAGCAGAGCACCACGTCGCCGGCGCGGAAGCCGGCCGCCGCGTAGCCGTGGCGGAAGCGCCAGAAGTCCTCGCCGGCGCCCTGCGGGTCGAAGATGGGCCCGGGCGACATGAAGACGCGCGCCAGCCGGCCGGGGGGCTCCGCGGCCAGGCCGCCGAAGGGCGGCTCGGCCTCCTGGAGCGCCGTGAGGGTGTCCTTGCGGGTGATGGGGAGCCTGGGCAGGTCGTCCAGCCCGCGCACGTCGGCCGGCCCCAGGCCGGCCCGCTCGAGCTCGCGCCGGAAGCGGGGGGCCCGGGCGTGGGCGTGGGCCACCGCGGCGGCGAGGCGCGCCCCCAGCAGATCG
>JAJYAW010000498.1 GCA_021779335.1 Myxococcales bacterium
CGCCCCGTCACCGCGCGCCTGGCTTGGCCCCCGCGGCGGCGGCCCTGGCCGCGTCGCGCCTGGCCACCCAGCCCTCCTTGTTGACCTGCTGCGCCCGGCCGAAGGCCAGCGCGCCGGGCGGCACCGCCTTGGTGATGGTCGAGCCGGCCGCCACGTAGGCGCGCGCGCCGATCTCGATGGGCGCCACCAGGATCGAGTCGGAGCCGATGAAGGCGCCGTCGCCGATGCGCGTCTCGTGCTTCCTCTCGCCGTCGTAGTTGCAGGTGATGGTGCCGGCCCCCACGTTGACGCCGGCGCCGACCACGGCGTCGCCCAGGTAGGCCAGGTGGTTGGCCTTGGCGCCCTTGCCGAGCCGCGCCTTCTTGGTCTCCACGAAGTTGCCGAGGTGGACCCCCTCGCCGAGCTCGGAGCCCGGCCGGACGCGCGAGAAGGGCCCCAGGACGGCGCCGCGCCCCACCTTGGCCGGCCCCTCGATGACGGTGTACGGGCGGACGGTCACGCCGGCCGCCAGCACCGCGTCGGTCAGGACCGAGCCCTGGCCGATGCGGCAGCCCGCGCCGATGCGGGTGGCGCCGCGCAGCCGCACGTCCGGCTCGATGACCACGTCCGGCCCGACCTCCACCGCCTCGTCGCAGAGGAAGCGGTCGGGGGTCTCCAGCGTGACGCCCGCCCTCATGAGCAACGAGGCCCGGCGCCGCTGCAGCACCTGCCCGGCCCGGGCCAGCTCCTCCCGGTCGTTCACGCCGGCGGCCTCGAGCGGATCCACCTCGACGGCCACCGCCGGCGCCCTGCGGGCGGCCAGGGCCACGAGGTCGGTCAGGTAGAACTCCCCCTGGGCGTTCCTGGCCCCGACGCGGGCCAGGGCCCGCCAGAGGAAGGCGGCGTCGGCGCAGTAGAGGCCGGCGTTGACCTCCTGGACCTCGCGCTCGGCGTCGCTGGCGTCCCGCTCCTCGACGATCCGGACCGGGCGGCCGCGGCCGTCGCGCAGCACGCGCCCGTAGCCCTTCGGCTCGGCGAGCGCCATCGTGGCCAGCGCCAGCGGGGCCCGGGCGCGGCCGCGGGCGGACACCACCAGCCGCAGCGTGGCGGCGGAGAGGAGCGGCACGTCGCCGGAGAGGATGGCCACCGGCCCGGTCACGCCGCGCAGCGCCGCCCTGGCGGCGAGCACGGCGTGGGCCGTCCCCCGGCGCTCCGCCTGCAGCGCGAAGCGCAGGGGCGCGTCCGGCAGGGCGGCGCGCAGCGCGGTCTCCACCGCGGCGGCCTGGTGCCCCACCACCACCACCACCGGGGAGGCGCCGGCGTCGAGGGCGGCGCGCACCGCGTACCAGGCGAGCGGCCGGCCGGAGAGCTCGTGGAGCACCTTGGCGGTGGCGGACTTCATCCGGGTCCCCTGGCCGGCCGCCAGGATCACGGCGGCGAGCGGGGCGCGCTTGGTCTTCTTGGCCATATGGGGACGGAGTCTCTGCGATGCGGGCTGGGGCGGCAAGGGGAGAGGGGCTCCGGTCCCTCGCGGATCCCTGCTACGCTGGCCGGGATGGGGACCGCCAAGGACGACACGGCCGCAGGCCCCGCCGGGGCGCGGGCCACCCTGGTGGAGCGGCTGCGGCAGCTCGAGGAGGAGCTCTCGCTCACCCAGGGCGAGCTGGCGGCCATCGGCGGCGAGGCGCTGCCCGGCCTCCACCTCGTGGTGGAGGCGGCTGGCCGCCGCGGCCTGCTGCCGGCGGGGAGGGTCCAGGAGATCGTCCGGATGGTGGCGACGGTGCCGATCCCGGGCGCGCCGCCCTCCATCCTGGGCACCTTCGTCTGCCGCGGCGTGCCGGTGGTGGCGGTGGACCTGGCGGGGCTGCTCGGCGTGTCGCGCCTGCCCGCGCTCGACGCCCAGATCGCCGTGCTCTCCGGCACGCCGGCGGTGGGGCTGGTGCTGGACCGGATCCACGGCCTCCACGAGCGGCCCGTGCTGCACGCCGCCGGTCGCGAGGAGATCCCGGGGTGGGAGGGCTCGCGGCTGGTGGTGGGGCTCTGCACCGTGGGGGGCGAGGTGCTGCCGCTCCTCGATCCGTCGCCGGTCATCGCCTCGGTGCGAGAGGAGTTCGCCTGAACCCGGCGGCCCACCCGGCGGCCCACTCGACCGCCCTGCAGCGGCTGCCCGAGCTGGAGCGGGTGCTCGAGCAGGCCTGCGGCGTGGCGCTCTCGCCCGGCGTGCGCCAGACGCTGGCCGACGCCTTCGGCCGGGCGGCGCGGGAGGCCGGCCTGCCGGCCGAGCGGTTCCTGCGGCGGCTCCTGGCCGGCGAGGCCGGCAGCGTGGCCCTGCTGGTGGAGCACGCCGTGGTGGGCGAGACCTACTTCTACCGCCACCCGGACCAGCTCGCGGTGCTGACCCGCGCGCTCCTGCTGCGCCAGCCGCCGGACCGCCCGCTCCGCGTCTGGTCCGCCGGCTGCGCCACGGGCGAGGAGCCCTACACGCTGGCCATGCTGCTGCTCGAGGCGGGGCGCGGCGGCGCGGCGGACCGCGTCCTGGCCACCGACGTCTCGGCGCGGGCCCTGGAGGTGGCGCGCGCCGGCCAGTACGGCGAGTGGTCCCTGCGGCGGCTCGAGCCGGCGCTGCGCGGCCGCTTCTTCCGCCCGGCCGGCCGCGGGCTCGCCGTGGTGGACGAGGTGCGCGCGCCGGTCGAGTTCCGGCGCCACAACCTGGTGACCGCGCCGGCGCCGGGCCAGGCCTTCGACCTGGTGGTGTGCCGCAACGTGCTCATCTACTTCTCGGCCGCCACCGCCGCGGCGGTGCTGCGGCGGCTGGTCGCCGCGCTCCGGCCCGGCGGCTGGCTGGTGGTCGCGCCGGTGGAGCTCCCCCTCCTGGCCGGCCTGCCCGTGGAGCGGCGCGACGAGGGGGGCGTCACCCTGCTGCGCCGG
>JAJYAW010000499.1 GCA_021779335.1 Myxococcales bacterium
CGCCGCCGCCGCGGCGGTCGCGCCGGCCGCCCCGGCCGAGGGCGGCTCCCAGTCCGACGACCCGTTCGCCCCCTTCGCCAGGGCCCTCGGCCTGGCGACGCCGGCCGAGCCGCCGCCCCTCGACGAGGAGGCGGAGGCGGAGGAGCTCTCGCTGGCGGCCCGGGTGCTGGACCACTGCCGCCAGCACAGGCTCGGCCCGACCTCCGCGCCCACGCTCTCGCTGCGCATCCTCAACCTGGTGGCGTCGCCGGGGGCCGAGCTCACCGAGCTGGCGCGCACCATCTCGGCCGATCCCGCCCTCTCGGCCGGCGTGCTCAACGTGGCCAACTCGGTCGCCTTCCGCGGCGTCGACGAGATCGAGACGGTGCGCGACGCGGTGACCAGGCTCGGCCTCGACGAGGTGGGGCGGGTGGCGGGGGCGCTCTCCGCCAAGAGCCTCTTCAACCCCCGGCTCAAGCTGGAGCTGCAGGCCTTCGGCCCGCGCTTCACCGGCCTCTACCGGCGCGCCATCACCGTGGCCACCGCGGCGGCCGGGCTGGCCATGCGCTGCCCCGGCGCCCGCTCCGACCGCGCCTACCTGGGCGGCATGCTGCACGACGTGGGGGTGACGGTGGCGCTCCGCTCGGTGGCGCTGCTCCAGCTGGAGCAGCGGGGCGGCGCGGGGGTGGACGGCCCGCGGCTGGACCGGGTGCTGGACCGGATCCACGTCGAGCTGGGGGCGGAGCTGCACCAGGAGTGGCAGCTGCCGCAGTTCCTGACGGTGCTGGCGGTGCGCCACCACGATCCGGCCATCCCGGCCGACCCCGAGTTCACCGACCTGCACGTGGTGCGGCTGGCCGCGGCGGTCCACGACCTGCGGCCGGAAGGGGCCTTCGCCTGGCGGGCCGCGCGCGAGATCGTCCAGAGCGCCGGGGCGCTCCGGCTCGACGCCAACGGCGTGCGCGCCCTGGCCAGCGAGCTGCGGCAGGCGGAGCAGAAGGTGACGGCCGCCTTCGGCCTGGACGGCACGCCCCCGGCCTCGCGCCGCGCCTGACCCTCGGTCCGTTACGGTGGCCCGGCCGACCGCCTACACTGGCCCGCCATGGGACGAGGGGAGGCCACGCCGCGGGGTCGCGAGCTCTCGCTGGCGCGCTACCTCCTGGCCGCCGGGGTCCTCTGGAGCCTGGCCATGGCCGCCTCGCTCGCCTGGAACCTGCACCAGTCCCACCACGCCTTCCTCGAGCTCGCCCTGGTGGAGGCGCGCTCCGCCTTCCAGAAGGACCTGCTCTACCGGCGCTGGAACGCCCTGCGGGGAGGCGTCTACGTGGAGGCCGACGCGGCCACCCCGCCCAACCCCTGGCTGGCCGGCGTGCCGGGGCGCGACGTCGAGACCACCGACGGCCGCCACCTCACGCTCATCTCGCCGGCCTACATGACGCGCCAGGTCCACGAGCTCGGCGCCGCCAGGTCCGAGCCCACCGGCCACATCACCAGCCGGCGGCCCCTGCGCCCCGGGAACGCAGCCGACCCCTGGGAGGAGGCGGCGCTGCTCCGCCTCGAGGCCGGCGCCACGGAGGTGCAGGAGGAGCAGGAGGAGGCCGGGGGCGATCACCTGCGCTTCATGGGGCGGCTCCTCGTCGAGGAGCGCTGCCTCCGGTGCCACGCCGCGCAGGGCTACGAGGTGGGCCAGGTGCGCGGCGGCATCTCGGTGGACGTGCCGCTCGGGCCCTACCTGGTGGCGGAGCGGCGCCAGGCCTGGCACCTGGCCGGCTGGCACGCCCTCCTGTGGGCCCTCGGCGCGGCCGGCCTGGTGCTGGGCGGGCGCCGGCTGGCGCTCCGGGTGGCGGAGCGGGAGGCGGCGCTGGCGTCGCTCCACGAGGCGGAGCGGCAGCTGGCCCGCGCGCGGCGGCTCGAGGCGATCGGCCAGCTGGCCGGCGGCCTGGCCCACGACCTCAACAACGCGCTCGCCCCCATCCTCACCCACGCCGGCGCGGCCCTGGAGGACGCGCCGTCGGGCAGCGAGCTCCGGGAGGACATGGCCAGCGTGGTGGAGTCGGCCCTGCGCGCCCGCGGCCTGGTGCGCCGGCTGCTGGCCTTCGCGCGCCGCCAGCCCATGGAGGTCGGGCCGCTCGATCTCTCCGAGGTGGTCAGCGCCCTCGCCCCCATGCTCCGCGACGCGGCGGGCCGGCGGGTGACCCTGGAGCTGGCGCTGGCGCGCGACCTGCCGCCGGTGGAGGCGGATCGCGGGCAGGTGGAGACCCTGCTCGTCAACCTGGCCTCCAACGGCCGCGACGCGATGGCCGGCGGCGGGACGTTCCGGGTGGCCACCGCGGCGGTCGAGCTGGACGGGCCGGCGGCCCGGGCGCTGGAGCTCCAGCCGGGCCGGCACGTGTCGCTCACGGTGAGCGACACCGGCGCCGGCATGACGCCGGAGGTGCTGGCCCACGTCTTCGAGCCCTTCTTCACCACCAAGGAGGTCGGCGCCGGCAGCGGCCTGGGGCTGGCCAGCGTGCACGGGGTGGTGCAGCAGCTCGGCGGCGCCATCGAGGTGGAGAGCGCGCCGGGGCGGGGCGCCACCTTCCGCGTGCTCCTGCCGGCCGGCCAGCGCGGCGCGCCCCGGGCCTACGACGGGTCCGAGCCCCCGCCCAGCGCCTCCAGCGAGGCGGCCACCCGCTCCCAGTCGGAGTAGAGCCCCTGGAGCTCGGCCTCGGCCGCCGCCTTCCGCTCGATGTGCGGGCGGGCCCGGGCGAAGTCCTGGTAGAGCGCCGGGTCGGCCAGCGCCTCCCCGACCTCCCGGGCCGCCGCCTCCAGCGCGGCGATGCGCGCCTCGACGCGGGAGAGCTCGTCGCGCAGCGGCTTCTCCCGCCGGTAGCGGGCGTTGCGGGCCTCGGCCTCGGCCCGCCTGCGGTCCCGCTCGCCGCCGCCCGG
>JAJYAW010000500.1 GCA_021779335.1 Myxococcales bacterium
AGCGCTGTCCGCCGAGTGCGTCGAGTCGCGCGAGCTGAGCGCCGCGCCTCCCGGCGACGACTGAGCGCGATGCGCGCGCGGCGTCGCAAGGCGCCTCCGCGGGGGCGCCGGACCGGGGCCGCGCGGTTCGGCGGGGGCGGCCGGCGTCCCGCAGTGGCCGCAGAACTTGAAGCCCGGCTGCATGGGCGTGCCGCAGGCGACGCAGGAGCGCGCGGGCTCCTGGCCCGGCGGCGCGGCCGGCTTCAGCGGCTGGCCGCAGTCGAGGCAGAAGGCGAAGCTGGGATCGTTCTCCCGCCCGCACCGCGCGCACCTCACCGGCTTCGCCATCCCCGCATTTCGCCACGCGGGGGCCCCGGGGTCAACGCGCCCGCCCGCGGCGCCGGCCCGCCGCCTACCGCAGCTTCTCCTCCACCGACCGCATCTTGCCGTCGATGGTGTGCTCCTGGTCGCGCCGGTCGTCGATGCGCAGGGAGGTGGAGACCCGCAGGGCCCCCTGGGTGAAGGGGTGCTCGTGCATCCGGCGGACCACCGCCAGGATCTCGTCCACGTCCCCCTCGATGATGGTCCCCATGGCGGTGAGCTGGTGCTTCAGCGTGGTCTCGCGGAGGATCCGCTCCACGCCGGCCACGTAGCGGGACACGCTCGGCGTGGCGGTGCCGAGCGGCGTGATGGTCAGGAAGGCGACGGCCATGGCGGCTCCTTTCGGCGGGGGCCGGGGCCCCTCAAGAGGCCGACGCTCCGGCGCGGCCCGACGGGGCTCCGGCGGTGGCCTCCCCCGCGCCCTTCGAGAGATCGAAGCAGTCCAGGAAGATCACCTCGTCGCGCCGGGCGCGGATGCGCTCCAGGAGGGCCGCGTCCGGCAGGTCGTCGAGCTGGATGGCGCAGCAGGCGGCCGCGGCGCCCTCGAAGACGGTGTTCTGCACCTCCTCGACGTTGATGCCGGCCTCGCGGATGGCGCCGAGGACGTTGGCGAGCACGCCCACCTTGTCGAAGTGGCGCACCACCAGCCTGGCGCGGGAGGGGGAGGCGCGCGCCACGTTGACGCAGTTGGGCACCGCCCCCTCGCGGACGAAGGCCGCCACGATCCGGACCGTCTCGCGCGCGATGGCGTCCTGCGCCTGGGCCGTCGAGGCGCCGATGTGGTGGGTGCCGTAGACGCCCGGGAGGCGAGCCAGCTCGCTGTCGAAGTCGGCCTGGCCCTTGTCGGGCTCGCCGGCGTGCACGTCGGTCCCGACCCGCAGGCGCCCCGCCCGGACCAGCTCGACCAGCGCGGTCTGGTCGACCAGCTCGGCCCGCGCCGTGTTGACGAGCAGCGCGCCGGGCCGCAGGGCCTCCAGCACCTGGCGCCCCACCAGCCCGCGCGTCTCCCTGGTGAGCGGGAGGTGCAGCGAGAGCACGTCGGCCTGGCGCGCCAGCGCGAGGAGGTCGGGGGCCCGCGCCACGCCGAGCGCCGACGCCTGGGCCGCGTCGAGCGAGCGCGACCAGGCCACCACGCGCATGCCGAAGGCCTGGGCCCGCAGCACCACCTCGCGGCCGATGGTCCCCAGGCCGGCCACCGCCAGCGTGCGGCCGAAGAGGCCGGCCGCCTCGGAGAAGGCCTTCTTGTCCCACCGCCCGGCGCGAAGCCGCTCGACGTTGTCGGGGATGCGCCGGTCCAGGGCGACCATCAGCCCGACGGCCAGCTCCGCCACCGCGATGGCGTTCTGGCCGGGGCAGTTGGCCACGTACACGCCGATCCGCGAGGCGGCGGCCACGTCGATGGTGTTGACGCCGGCCCCGGCCCGCACCACCAGCGACAGCCCCTCCGCGGCCTCGAACACGTCGGCGCCGACCTGCTTGCCGCGCACCACCAGGATGGAGGCGCCCGGGACGGCGGCCGCCAGCGCCTTGGCCGGCAGCTCGGGGCGGTGGTCGACGGTGAGGCCGAGGGCGGCCAGGTCGGCCAGCCGCTCGGAGGGGAACGCGTCCGCGACGAGGATCTTCACGAGGACTCCTGGAGTCGGTGCGGCGTGGAGAGGCCGGGTGCCGGCGGGCACGGATGGGGCGGGGGCTGGGCCTGGCCTCTCACGCGATGGCCACCCGCAGCACCTCGCGCCCCATCCTCAGCCCGTCGCCGTCGTGGAGCTCGCGCTCGCCGTGGGGCGGCACGCGGACGTAGGTGCCGTTGGAGGAGCCGAGGTCGCGCAGCTTGACGTGGCCGTCGGCCTCCAGCACCAGCTCGGCGTGGGCCTGCGAGAGGTAGGCGTCGTCGCCCAGGTTCACGGCGCAGCCGGCGCGGCCGATGGTGACCGACGGGCCGCCGCGCACGAAGACGCGGCCGCCCACGCCGCCCTCGAGCCAGTCCTCCACCATCAGGGCGGTCGAGGCGGGGCGCGGGGCGCCGAGCCGGCGGGTGCCGTCGGGCGGGCCGGGCGGCGCGGCCGGGAGCGGGCCGGCGTAGCGCAGCAGGCGATCGCCCACCACGAAGAGGTCGCCCGGGCGCAGCGGCACCGAGGGACCGCGCAGCCGCAGGTAGATCCCGCCCGGCGACCCCTCGCACCGGACGTGGAGCGCCCCCTCGCGGTAGAAGAAGGTGGCGTGGAGCGGCGCCAGGCAGGGGTCGTCGGGGAAGACCACCTGGCCCTGCGAGCGCCCGGCCGCGACGCGCTCGGCGTTGAGCCGGAAGGTGGCCCCGTC
This sequence comes from Myxococcales bacterium, assembly GCA_021779335.1. Taxonomy (GTDB): domain Bacteria; phylum Myxococcota; class Myxococcia; order Myxococcales; family Anaeromyxobacteraceae; genus JADKCZ01. Next base: position 2,677 of record JAJYAW010000500.1, read on the forward strand.
CAGCCCCTCGCCCCGCTCCAGGACGAGCTTGGCGCGCCCCGGCGCCAGCGCGCCGAAGGCCGCGGCGGCGCTCCTCGCCGGCGCGGGCCGCTGCAGGATCAGCGTGCCGTGGGCGCCGAGCGGCTGGCCGCAGCGCTGGCAGAACTGGCCGGGGCCGGCGTCCTCGCCGCAGCGCGGGCAGTGGGTGGCCACCGGGATGGCGCCGGCGGCGGACGGGACCAGGGGGACG
>JAJYAW010000501.1 GCA_021779335.1 Myxococcales bacterium
CCGGGGAGCTCGCCAAGGCCGGCCGCGCCGAGGCCGCGCTGGAGCTCTGCGCCGGCTACGTGAGGGCGGTGCCCGGCGGCGCGGCCCGCACCGACGTGCTGCTGGCGGCCGGCCGGATCGCCGAGGCCCTGGCCGCCTCGCTACCTGCGGCCGATGGAGGCCGGCTGGAGCGGGCGTCGCGCCTGCTCGGACAGCCGATCCTGGAGGCGAAGGGCGAGGCGCTCCGGTACCGGGCGGCCTTCGAGGCGCTGGCGGAGGGGACCGGACCGCTCGTCGAGGAGGCTGGCCTGCGGGTGGTGGCGCTGGCCGCGCCGTGCACGCCGGCCGACGTGGCGGCGCGGGCCGAGGCGTTCCTGAAGCGGTGGCCAGGCTCCGCCCTGGCGGGCGAGGCGAGGGCCCTGCGGGCGCGCGGGCTCGACGCCGTCGCCCGCGGCGGCCAGGCCGCCGCGCCGCTGGCACCGCTCTGTCCATAGCCGACCCGCCCTCGCGCCAGGCCGTCGCACCCGGGCGGGCGCAACCCGAGGGAGAAGGGGCCGACCACCTCGGCCGCCTTACGTTGTGGGCATGAGGGCCGCCCTGAGCCGAGGACCGCGCCTGCGCCGGGCCGCCGTCGCCGGCAGCTTCTACCCGGGCGACGCCGGCGTCCTCTCCGCCGAGGTCGAGCGCCTGCTCGCCGCCGCACGCCAGCCGGCGCCAGGGGCGCCGCGCCCCAAGGCGCTCGTGGTGCCGCACGCCGGCTACCCGTACTCGGGCCCCATCGCGGCGAGCGCCTACGCCCAGCTCCGCGCCGGCGGCCCGGCGGTGGAGCGGGTGGTGCTCATCGGCCCCTCCCACTTCGCCGCCCACGCCGGGCTGGCCCTGCCCGACGCCGAGCTGTTCCAGACCCCCCTCGGCACGGTCCGGGTGGACGCGAGCGCCGCGGCCCTCGCCGCCGCCCTGCCGCAGGTCTCGGTGAGCGCCGCCGCCCACCAGCGCGAGCACTCGCTGGAGGTGCAGCTCCCCTTCCTGCAGCGGGTGCTGGGCGCGTTCTCGCTGGTGCCGCTCACGGTGGGCCACGCCTCGCCGCAGGACGTGGCCGGCGTGCTGCGCGCCCTGTGGGGCGGCCCGGAGACGCTGCTGCTCTGCTCCACCGACCTGTCGCACTTCCTCAGCTACGGCGAGGCCTGCCTGCTGGATCGCCGCACCGCCGCCCAGGTGCTGGCGCTCGACGCCGACGCCATTTGCCGCGACCAGGCGTGCGGGTGCACGCCGCTGGCCGGGCTGCTCCTCGCGGCGCGGCGGCGCGGCCTCGTGCCGTCGCTCCTCGACCTGCGCAACTCCGGCGACACGGCCGGCGACCCCGAGCGGGTGGTGGGCTACGGCGCCTTCGCCCTCCACGAGCCGGCGGCGGCGCGTGCCGTGCCGCCGGGACCCGCCGACCGCGAGGGCGCCCGGCGGCGGCTCGCCGAGGGGGTGCACCGGCACCGCGCCGAGGTGGCCACCGGCCTGGCGCGCGCCGCGGTGGCCAGCCTCTTCGGCGGGCCGCCGCCGGAGCTGCCGGCGGGAGAGGCGTGGCTCGAGGAGCGGCGCGCCTGCTTCGTGAGCCTGCACCGGCAGGGTGACCTGCGCGGCTGCATCGGCACGCTCGAGCCGCGCGGGCCGCTCTTCCAGGAGCTCGTCTCCTGCGCCCGCTCCGCCGCCACCCGCGATCCGCGCTTCGACGCGGTCACGCCCGGGGAGCTCCCCGCGCTCACCTTCGAGGTCTCGGTCCTCTCGCCGGTGGAGCCCGTCCCGGCGGCGGACGAGGCCCAGGCGCTGGCGCGCCTCCGCCCGGGCGTGGACGGGCTGGTGGTCCAGGCGGGCGACCGGTCCGCCACCTTCATCCCGGCGGTCTGGGAGCAGCTCCCGGAGCCGCGCGAGTTCCTGCGCCACCTCCGGCGGAAGGCGGGGCTGCCGGACGCCTGGGTGCCCGGCACCACGCTGCAGCGCTTCACCGCGGACCGGTACCGGGAGCCGGGCGGGCCCGGGGGGCCATGAGCGCGCCCGCCACCCACCCGGCGCGCTGGTGGCACGCGCTGCCGGACGGGCGCGTCCAGTGCGACCTCTGCCCGCGCGACTGCCGGCTCCACGAGGGGCAGCGGGGCTTCTGCTTCGTCCGCCAGCGGGCCGGCGACGCCATGGTGCTCACCACCTGGGGGCGCTCCTCCGGCTTCGCGGTGGACCCCATCGAGAAGAAGCCGCTCCACCACTTCTACCCGGGCTCCAGCGTCCTCTCCTTCGGCACCGCCGGGTGCAACCTGGGCTGCCGCTTCTGCCAGAACTGGGACATCAGCAAGGCCACCGCCCAGGACCGGCTCTCCGACCGGGCGACGCCCGAGGCCATCGCGGCCAGGGCCCTGGGGCTCGGCTGCCGCAGCGTGGCCTTCACCTACAACGACCCGGTGGTCTTCGCCGAGTACGCCATCGAGACGGCGCTGGCCTGCCGCGCCGTCGGCGTGAAGACGGTGGCCGTGACCGCCGGCTACGTGCACGCCGCGCCCGGGCGCGAGCTCTTCGCGGTGATGGACGCCGCCAACGTGGACCTGAAGGGCTTCACCGAGGACTTCTACCGGCGGCGCTGCCTGGGCCACCTGGCGCCGGTGCTGGAGACGCTGGAGGCGCTGGTGGGGGGCGGGCGGACCTGGGTGGAGATCACCACGCTCCTCATCCCGGGGCTCAACGACTCCGAGCCGGAGGTGGCGGCGCTGGCGGAGTGGATCGCCGGCCACCTCGGCCCCGACGTGCCGCTCCACTTCTCCGCCTTCCACCCCGACTTCGAGCTCCGCGACGCGCCGCCCACGCCGCCCGCCACGCTGGCGCGGGCCCGGCGCCAGGCGCGCGCCGCCGGGCTGCGCCACGTCTACACCGGCAACGTCCACGACCTCG
>JAJYAW010000041.1 GCA_021779335.1 Myxococcales bacterium
TCCGCGGCTCGCGCCGGGCGGGGCGGTTGGCGCGCCGCTCGCAAAGGCCCCTCCCGTCGGACGGCGCGCCGCCCGACCGGACCGCGGCGCCGGGCCGACACCCACGGAGAGACCCATGAGGCAGATCGCAATCTACGGGAAGGGCGGCATCGGCAAGTCCACCACCACGCAGAACACGGTGGCCGGCCTCGCCTCGCTCGGCAAGAAGGTCATGATCGTCGGCTGCGACCCCAAGGCCGACTCCACGCGGCTCATCCTCCACGCCAAGGCCCAGTCCACCGTGATGGACCTGGTGCGCGAGCGCGGCACCGTCGAGGACCTCGAGGTCTCGGACGTCATGAAGGTCGGCTACGGCGACGTGAAGTGCGTCGAGTCGGGCGGCCCGGAGCCGGGGGTGGGCTGCGCCGGTCGCGGCGTCATCACGGCCATCAACTTCCTGGAGGAGCAGGGTGCCTACACCGAGGAGCTGGACTTCGTCTTCTACGACGTGCTCGGCGACGTGGTCTGCGGCGGGTTCGCCATGCCCATCCGCGAGGGCAAGGCGGAGGAGATCTACATCGTCTGCTCCGGCGAGATGATGGCCATGTACGCGGCCAACAACATCGCCAAGGGCATCCTCAAGTACGCCTCCTCCGGCAAGGTCCGCCTGGCCGGCCTGATCTGCAACTCGCGCAACACCGATCGCGAGGCCGACCTGATCGAGGCGCTGGCCAAGCGGCTGGGCACGCACATGATCCACTTCGTGCCGCGCGACAACGAGGTGCAGCGCGCCGAGCTCCGCCGCATGACCGTCATCGAGTACGCGCCGGAGCACAAGCAGGCCGAGGAGTACCGGACGCTGGCGCGGAAGATCCTGGAGAACAAGAAGCTGGTGATCCCCACGCCCCTCGAGATGGAGGAGCTGGAGGGGCTGCTCATGGAGTTCGGGATCATGGCCCCCGAGGACGAGTCGGTGGTCGGCAAGGCCGCCGCGGTGGCGTAGCCGCAGCGACGGAACGGCAAGGAGCACACCATGGCGGACGAGGTCGTGAAGCTCGTGAAGAAGGTCGACGGGATCACCCGGGAAGCGACGCAGGAGATGATCGACGAGGCCCTGGTGGCCTACCCGGAGAAGGGGCGGAAGAAGCGGGCCCCCCACCTGGCCCCCAACGACCCGTCCGCCTGCTCCACCTGCGTCAAGTCGAACCGCAAGACGGTGCCGGGGGTGATGAGCGCCCGGGGCTGCGCCTACGCCGGCGCCAAGGGCGTGGTGTGGGGCCCCATCCGCGACATGGCCCACATCTCCCACGGGCCGGTGGGCTGCGGCTGGTACTCCTGGGGCACGCGCCGCAACCTCATGTCGGGCAAGAACGGCGTCACCCAGTTCGCCATGCAGATGACGTCCGACTTCCAGGAGAAGGACATCGTCTACGGCGGCGACAAGAAGCTGGCCACGCTGCTCACCGAGACCCGCGAGCTGTTCCCGCTGGCCAAGGGCATCTCGGTCCTCTCCGAGTGCCCGGTGGGGCTCATCGGGGACGACATCAACTCGGTCGCCAGGAAGATGTCCGCCGAGCTGGACCTGCCGGTGGTGCCCTGCAGCTGCGAGGGGTTCCGCGGCGTCTCCCAGTCGCTGGGGCACCACATCTCCAACGACACCATCCGCGACTACGTCATCGGGACGCGGGAGTTCACCGAGCCGGCCGGGCCACACGACGTCGCCCTCATCGGCGACTACAACATCGGCGGCGACGTCTGGGCCGCCAAGGCGCTGCTCGCCGAGATCGGCCTGAACGTCAAGGCCACCTGGACCGGCGACGGCGAGCTGGACCGGATCGCCGCCACGCACCAGGTCAAGCTCAACCTGATCCACTGCTACCGCTCCATGAACTACATGTGCCGGGTCATGGAGGAGAAGTACGGGATCCCGTGGCTGGAGTTCAACTTCTTCGGCCCCACCAAGATCCGCGAGAGCCTGCGCGCCATCGCGGCCCGGTTCGACGACCAGATCAAGGAGAACGTCGAGCGGGTCATCGCCAGGCGGGACCTCGAGATGCAGAAGGTCGTCGACGAGTACCGGCCGCGGCTGGAGGGCAAGCGGGTGATGCTCTACGTGGGCGGCCTGCGCCCGCGCCACACGGTGGGGGCCTACGAGGACCTGGGCATGGTGGTGATCGGCGCCGGCTACGAGTTCGCCCACGCCGACGACTACGACCGGACCATGCCGGAGCTGCCGGACGCCACCGTCATCTACGACGACGCCTCGGAGCACGAGCTGGAGCACTTCGTGCAAAAACTCAAGCCCGACCTGATCGGCTCCGGGATCAAGGAGAAGTACCTCTTCCAGAAGATGGGGCTGCCCTTCCGGCAGATGCACAGCTGGGACTACTCGGGCCCCTACCACGCCTACCAGGGGTTCCCGGTCTTCGCCCGCGACGTCGACCTGGCCGTCAACAGCCCCACCTGGAAGCTCGTCAAGTCGCCGTTCTAGGAACGCGAGAAGGAGCCGCACATGGCGAACAGCCTCGGCCTCAAGGTCCTGCCCGTCACCACCACGTCGCCCGAGGAGGAGGCCCGGGTGGCGGCCTGGATCGACACCCAGGAGTACCGGGAGAAGAACTTCGCCCGGCAGGCCCTGGTGGTGAACCCGGTCCACGCCTGCCAGCCGCTGGGCGCGGAGCTCTGCGCCCACGGCTTCGAGGGGACGCTCCCCTTCGTGCACGGGTCGCAGGGCTGCGCCTCCTACTACCGCTCCACCCTGAGCCGGCACTTCCGCGAGCCGGCCCCGGCCGTCTCCGACGCCATGACCGAGGACGGCGCGGTCTTCGGGGGACAGGCCAACCTGCACGAGGGGCTGGAGAACGCGGTGGCGCTCTACAAGCCGAAGATGCTGGCCATCTTCACCTCCTGCATGCCGGAGGTGATCGGTGACGACCTCACCGCCTTCATCAGGAACGCCCGGAGCAAGAACCTGGTGCCCAGGGACCTGCCGACGCCGTACGCCAACACGCCCAGCTTCAAGGGCACCCACGTCACCGGCTACGACAACATGCTGGCGGCCATCCTGCAGACCCTGACCGAGGGCAAGAAGGTGGAGGGGCGCTGCACCGGGAAGCTCAACTTCATCCCGGGCTTCGACGCCAACACCGGCAACTACCGCGACTACAAGCGGATCTTCGAGGCCTTCGGCATCCCGGCCACGGTGCTGGCCGACATCAGCGAGACCTTCGACTCGCCCAACGACGGCACCTACCGGCTCTACCCGGGCGGCACGTCGCTGGTCGAGGCGGGCGACTCCGTCAACGGGAAGGCCACCCTGACCGTGGGCCCGCACGCCACGGCGAAGACCTTCGCCTGGATCAAGGAGCAGTACGCCGGCAAGCATGCCGCGCTGCCCATGCCCATGGGCATCGCCCGCACCGACGAGTTCCTCCTCAAGCTCTCCGAGCTCTTCGACAGGCCGGTGCCGGACGTCCTCAAGGCCGAGCGCGGGCGAGCGGTCGACGCCATGACCGACGCGCAGCAGTACATGCACGGCAAGAAGTTCGCGGTCTACGGGGATCCCGACCAGCTGCTCGGCTACGTCAGCTTCCTGCTCGAGATGGGCGCGGTGCCCTGGCACGTGCTCTGCAGCCGGGGCTCCAAGAAGCTGGAGAAGGAGCTGCAGGCCCTGCTCGACGCCTCGGCCTACGGCAAGGGGTGCCAGATCTGGATGAACCGCGACCTGTGGCACCTGCGCAGCCTGGTGATGACCGATCCGGTGGACGCCGTCATCGGCGACACCCACGGCAAGTTCCTGGCCCGCGACGCCAGGATCCCGCTCTTCCGCTTCGGCTTCCCGGTCTTCGACCGGGTCAACAAGCACCGCTCGCCCATCATCGGCTACCAGGGCGCCATCAACATGCTCACGGAGATCTGCAACAAGTTCATCGACCTCAAGGACGACACCTGTGAGGAGCGCTTCTTCGAGATGATGAGGTAGGCGCCATGGCTCGCCCCGACCACTACGACGCCGCCGAGTGCGAGACCCAGGAGCAGGGGGCGCCCAAGTTCTGCAAGCGGTCGGAGCCGGGGGAGGGGGCCGAGCGGAGCTGCGCCTTCGACGGCGCCCGGGTGGTGCTCATGCCCATCACCGACGCGCTCCACCTGGTGCACGGCCCCATCGGCTGCGCCGGCAACTCATGGGACAACCGCGGGGCCCGCTCCTCCGGCAGCCAGCTCTACCGGCGCGGCTTCACCACCGAGCTGTCGCAGAACGACGTGGTCTTCGGCGGCGAGAGGAAGCTGCGCGCCGCCATCCTGGACCTGGCGGCGCGGTACCGCGGCGAGGCCAGGGCGATCTTCGTCTACGCCACCTGCGTCTCCGCCATGACCGGCGACGACGTGCCCGCCGTGTGCAAGGCCGCCGCCGCCGAGGTGGACATCCCGGTCATCCCGGTCAACACGCCGGGCTTCGTGGGCGACAAGAACATCGGCAACCGGCTGGCCGGCGAGCTCCTGCTGGACCACGTCATCGGCACCGCCGAGCCGGACCGGCGCACCGACTACGACGTCAACCTGATCGGCGAGTACAACATCGCGGGCGACCTGTGGGGCGTGCTGCCGCTCCTCGACCGGCTCGGCATCCGCGTGCTCTCCTGCATCAGCGGCGACGCCCGCTTCGAGGACCTGCGCTACGCGCACCGGGCCCGGCTCAACGTCATCATCTGCTCGAAGAGCCTGACCAACCTGGCGCGGAAGATGAAGAGGCGCTTCGGCATCCCGTACCTGGAGGAGTCCTTCTACGGGCTCACCGACACGGCCAAGGCGCTGCGCGACATGGCCCGCGAGCTCGACCTGGCCCGCGGCGTGCCGGGCGACGCCACCATGCGCGATCGGGTCGAGCGGCTGGTGGCCGAGGAGGAGGCGGCCGCCCGGCTGGCGCTGGCCCCCTACCGCGCCCGGCTCATGGGGAAGCGGGCCGTCCTCTTCACCGGCGGGGTCAAGACCTGGTCGATGGTCAACGCCCTGGCCGAGCTCGGGGTGGAGATCCTGGCGGCCGGCACGCAGAACTCCACGCTGGAGGACTTCAGCCGCATGAAGTCGCTCATGCGCGAGGACGCCGGCATCATCGAGGACACCTCGACGGCCGGCCTGCTGGCGGTGATGCGGCAGAAGGCGCCGGACGTGATCGTGGCGGGCGGCAAGACCAAGTTCCTGGCGCTCAAGACCCGCACCCCCTTCCTCGACATCAACCACGGCCGCTCGCACCCCTACGCCGGCTACCAGGGGATGATCACCTTCGCCAGGCAGCTCGACCTGACGGTGAGCAACCCCATCTGGCCGGCCCTCACGGCCCCCTCGCCCTGGGAGGCCGGCGAGGCCGCCTGCGTGGCCGCCGCCGACCGGGCCGCCGGGCACGGGGCCGCCCTGGCCGCCGAGGACCTCTCGGCGTCGCGCGTCAAGGTCCCGACCAAGGCGGCCACCGTCAACCCCCAGAAGAACTCCCCGGCGCTGGGCGCCACGCTGGCCTACCTGGGCATCGACCGGATGCTCGGCCTGCTCCACGGCGCCCAGGGCTGCTCCACCTTCATCCGGCTGCAGCTCTCCCGCCACTTCAAGGAGTCGGTGCCCCTCAACTCCACCGCCATGAGCGAGGACTCGGCCATCTTCGGCGGCTGGGAGAACCTGAAGAAGGGGATCGCCCGGGTGGTCGAGAAGTTCAGCCCCGGCGTGGTGGGGATCATGACCACCGGCCTGACCGAGACCATGGGGGACGACGTCCACTCCGCCATCACCCAGTTCCGCGCCGAGCGGCCGGAGCTGGCGGCCACGCCGGTCATCTGGGCCTCCACGCCCGACTACTGCGGCTCGCTGCAGGAGGGGTACGCCGCCGCGGTCGAGGCCATCCTGGCCTCGGTCGCAGAGGGCGGCGCGCGGCGCCCGGACCAGGTGACGCTGCTGCCCGGCGCCCACCTGACCCCGGCCGAGGTGGAGGAGCTGAAGGGGCTGATCGAGGCCTTCGGGCTCACGCCGCTCACCGTGCCGGACATCTCCTCGGCGCTCGACGGCCACATCGACCTCGAGGTGTCGCCGCTCTCCACCGGCGGCGTGCCGGTGGAGCAGATCCGACTGGCCGGGCGCAGCGCCGCCACCCTCTACGTGGGCGACTCGATGGCCCGGGCGGCCCGCCAGCTCGGCGAGCGCTTCGGCGTGCCGGCCTACGGCTTCACCTCCGCCACCGGGCTCACCGAGACCGACGCCGTGGTGGCCACCCTCTCGGCCATCTCGGGCCGCCCGGTGCCGGAGTCGCTGCGGCGCTGGCGCAGCCGCCTGGCCGACGCCATGGTGGACAGCCACTACCAGTTCGGCGGCAAGCAGGTCGCCCTGGCCCTGGAGGCCGACCACCTGAAGGGGCTGACCGCCTTCCTGCACGGCATGGGCTGCCACGTCACCGCCGCGCTGGCGGCCACCCGCACCCGCGGCCTCGACGGCCTGCCCTGCCCGCACGTGGTGGTGGGCGACCTGGAGGACCTGGAGGTGGCCGCCAAGGGGGCGGACCTCCTGGTGGCCAACTCCAACGGCCGGCAGGCCGCCGCCAGGCTCGGCGTCAAGGCCCACCTGCGCACCGGCTACCCGGTCTTCGACCGGCTGGGCGGCCACCAGAGGGTCTGGGTGGGCTACCGCGGCACCATGAACCTGGTCTTCGAGGTGGCCAACCTCTTCCAGGCCAGCGCCAGCGAGGCGCAGAAGCTGGCGCACAACTAGGGAGGCCGCATGCGCGTCGCGTTCACCAGCACCACCGGCGAGTCCATCGATCTGCACTTCGGCCAGGCCGGCCACTTCTTCGTCTGGGAGGTGGGGCCGGACTCGGCCGCGCCGGTCGGGCGGATCGAGGCGCTGGCGGTCGGCGACGAGGAGGACCGGACCACCGCCCGGGCCTCGGCCATCGCCGGCTGCGCCATCCTCTACACCCAGCAGATCGGCGGGCCGGCCGCCGCCAAGCTGGTCTCGCACCGCATCCACCCCATGAAGACCGGCGAGCCGGTCCCGGTGGCCGACGCGGTGGCCCGCCTGCAGGAGGTGCTGCGCGGCCACCCGCCCCCCTGGCTGCGCCGGCTCCTCGTCCCCGTCCCGTCGACCTGACCCCGAACCTGCAGGAGGAGCGTCACATGGCGTTCATCACCGGGCTGACCCGCGGCAAGAGGGAGTGGACGCCGAAGTACGTGCGCGCCATCGACAAGGAGCTCTGCATCGGCTGCGGGCGCTGCATCAAGATCTGCGCCCACGACGTGCTGGCCCCGGCCGAGGTGGACGAGGAGGAGTCGGCCAAGATGTTCGCGGTGGTGCAGAACGCCGACGACTGCATCGGCTGCGAGGCCTGCGGGCGGACCTGCAAGAAGGGGGCGTTCGCCTTCGAGCCGGTGGCGGCGGCCTGATGCGGCGCGGCCGCACCGCCCGGGGGGACCGGTGAGCGGCGGCGCCGCCCGGGCGTCGTCGTCGCCGATCCGGGCGGCCACGCCCCGGGACCTCGACGCCCTGGTCCGGCTCCTGGGGGCCCTCTTCTCGCTGGAGGCCGACTTCACCCCCGACGCCCCGCGCCAGCGGCGCGGCCTCGAGCTCCTGCTGGCCGACCCGCAGCGGCGCGCCGTGCTCGTGGCGGAGCGCGGCGGCGCGGTGGTGGGCATGGTGACCGGCCAGCTCCTGGTCTCCACGGCGGAGGGGGGCCCGGCGGTGCTGCTCGAGGACCTGGTGGTCGAGGAGGCTACCCGCGGCCAGGGGCTGGGGCGCCGCCTGGTCGACGAGCTCGAGCGCTGGGCGCGCGGCCACGGCGCCTCGCGGGTGCAGCTCTTGGTGGACGAGGAGAACCCGGAGGCGCTCGCCTTCTACCGCGAGCTGGGCTGGCGGCCGACGCAGCTCCGGGCGCTGCGGCGGTTCCTCTGATGGCGCGCCTGGCCCTCCTCCCGGGGCCCGGGACCGGACCGGAGGACGGGCCGGTCCTCGATCTGGGCCCGGCCGCCCCGCCCTCGGTCCACCTCCCCGACGTGCGCGACCGGGCGCGGGCCGCCTTCCTGGGCCTGGCGCTCGGCGACGCGCTCGGCGCCACCGTGGAGTTCATGACGCCGGCCGAGATCCGCTCCGCCCACGGCATCCACCGCGAGCTCACCGGCGGCGGCTGGCTCCGGCTCCGGCCGGGCCAGGTCACCGACGACACCGAGCTGTCGCTGGCCATGGCGCGCGCCATCGACGCGGCCGGCGGCTGGTCGCTGCTGGGCGTGGCCGAGGCCTTCGCCGCCTGGCTGAAGGGGCGCCCGACCGACGTCGGGGCCACCTGCCGCGCCGGCATCCGGCGCTACCTCATCGAGGGGACGCTGCAAGGGCGGCCGGGCGCCTGGGACGCCGGCAACGGGGCCGCCATGCGGGTGCTGCCGGTGGCGCTCCTCACCCTGGGCGACGACGAGGGGCTCTGGCGGCTGGCGGTGGCGCAGGCTCGCATCACCCACCACCACCCGCTCTCCGACGCGGCCTGCGTCCTCGTCGGCCGGCTCGTGCAGCAGGCCTGCCTGGGCCGATCGCTGCGCCACCTGCGCGCCGGCGCCGAGGCGGCCGGGCGGGAGGTGCCGCACTTCCGCTTCGAGCCCTACCGCGGCCTGGCCACCGGCTACGTGGCGGACACGCTGCAGACCGTCCTCCACCACCTCTTCACCACCCGTGACTTCGAGGGCTGCCTGACCGCGGTGGTGAACCAGGGAGGCGACGCCGACACCACCGGGGCCATCGCCGGGGCCATCGCCGGCGCCTACTACGGCCCGGAGGGGCTGCCGGCGCGCTGGCTGCGCCGGCTCGATCGGGCCCTGGTGGCGGAGCTGACGCGCCTGGCGGACCGGCTGGTGGCGCTCTCGCCGCTGGCCGCCAGGGTCAGCGACGGGGCGGGTGGGCCGCCACCGGTGGCTGGTGGAGCAGCCGCACCTTGAGGGGCGCGCCCGCGCCTTCCGGCCCTCGTCGAGCTCGCGCCAGCCCCCCCCCCCAGCCTGAGAGCAGCTCAACCTCCGAGCGGCATCACGGTCCGCAGGCCGTCGACCCCGGCGAAGTCGCGGTCGTGGGTCGCGAGAACGGCGCCCTGCTCCAGGGCGAGCGCGGCGAGGTGCGCGTCCATGACGAGCGGACCCCGCACCTGATCTCGAGCGAGCATGGGTCCGAGAATGGACCGATGGCGCTCCCCGGGCGACACGAGCACCGCACTGGGCTGCGCCAGCCAGGACTCCACGATGGACACCGCCTCGTCGGGCGGTAGCGGGCTCGCCAAGGCCCGTGGGTTCGTCGCGATCCGCAGGAACGCCAGGATGGTCACCCACGCGAACCCGACCTGTTCGGTGCGGGAGAGGACGTCCTCCAGCCAGGCCTTGGCCCGCGCGTGCTCGCGCGAGCTCGGCCGTCTAGGCGTACAGGAGGAGACTCGCGTCGACGAGGATCACGGATGTCCCGGACCCTCGACGGACTCGAGGAGATCGCCGACGGAGTCGTAGCTCAGACCGGAGCGCAGCCCGAGCGCGCTCGCCTTCACCTCGAACGGCCGGCTCTCGGGCCGCCGGCTGGCAGCGAGCGCACGCCGCAGGAGGTCGTTCACGAAGAGCCTCAGCCACCTTCCGGTCCGGCGCGCCTCCGCTTCGAGGCGCTGCGCGACGTCGTCCTCCAGGGTCAGCGTCGTCCGGATGCTCACATCAAGATGCCGGTCATGGAGCATCTTGATGTCAGGACGACCCTTCCGCGCGTCGCGGAGCGCCGCGGAGGACACCGTCACGCCAGCACCCGCCGCACCCGCAGCTCCCCGCCGATCACCAGCGCCTCCCGCTCGCCCTGGAGCGCGCCCACCAGCAGCCAGCTGGCGCAGAAGATCCGCGGCAGCGCCACCCGCGCCTCCCAGACGGTGGAGCCGAACTCCCAGGCCCGCTCCTGGTCGTCGGTGAAGGAGCAGAGGTTGTTGAGCCGCACCACCTGCTCGCGCGGGCCGAGCCGGCGCAGCACCTCGTGCTCGGCGGCGTCGTGCTGGCCGCGCCAGAGGGTGAGCCACCGCTCGCCGGGGTGGCGGCGGGCCAGCTCGTACTGGGTGAAGGCGTAGACCAGGTCGAGCTGGTCGAAGATGGCGTTGGTGCGGGCGCTGCCGAGCATCCGGTCGCGGGCGTAGCGGGCCTGGGCCGGGCCCTCCGGCCCGTCGAGGGGGACGCGGTGGAAGGTGGGCGGGATGCCGAGCCGGCTCTCCACCCAGGCCTTGAGCACCGCCCCCTCCAGGCCGCTCGAGTCGTGCCCCCAGCCGCGCAGGTAGCGCAGGTAGCCGTTCCTCAGCGAGCTGCGCGCCGGCGCGGTCGTCTGGGCCTGCCACTGGTGCAGCTGGAACCTCACCGAGAGCCAGTCGTCGAGCCGGCGCGCCCGCTCGGCGGGGTCGTCGAGGCCGTCGAGCGTCCGGAACAGGTAGGCGTTGGACTGGCGCACCCCCTGGAGCTCGATGGGCCGCGGGTCGTCGTTGAACTCGGCGGAGGCGAGGACCCAGGGCGGCAGGTTGCAGCGGTTGAAGGAGGTGGGCGCCATGCGGGCAGGCGGAGGCCTAGAACCGCTCCAGCGCGATGCCGTACTTCCTCACCCGGTAGCCGAGCTGGCGCACCGTCAGGCCCAGCAGGCGGGCCGCCTTGGCCTGGACCCAGCCGCTCCGCTCCAGCGCCGCGACCACGGCGGCGCGCTCGTCCGCCGGGCCCGGGTCCGGGACCTGGGCGGCGGCGGGGCTCGGGCTCGGCGGCGCCGCCGGGGCCGAGGCCGGAGCAGGGGCCAGCGCCGGGGCCGAGACCCGCTCCAGCAGGCAGGCGGTGTGGACGCCTCCCAGCACGCAGGGGAAGTCGCCGCGGCCGAGCCGGTCCCGCTCGGTCCCCACCAGCGCCCGCTCCAGGCAGTTGCGGAGCTGGCGGGCGTTGCCGGTGAGCCGGCACTCGCCCAGCACGTCGAGCGCCTCCGGCGCGAGCTGCACCTGGCGCCCGTGCTCCAGGTTGAGCTGCCGGAGGAAGTGGTCGGCCAGCGCCGGCACGTCCTCCGGCCGCTCGCGCAGCGGCGGCAGGGAGATGGTGACCACCGAGAGCCGGTGGTACAGGTCGAGCCGGAAGGCGCCGCCCCGGACCATCTCCTCGAGGTCGCGGTTGGTGGCCGCCACCACCCGCACGTCGACGGTGAGGGTGCGGCGCCCGCCCACCCGCTCGAACTGCCGCTCCTGCAGGGCGCGCAGCAGCTTGGCCTGCGCCGCCTGGGACAGCTCCCCGACCTCGTCGAGGAAGAGCGTGCCGCCGTCGGCCTGCTCGAACTTGCCGGCGTGGGTGGCGCTGGCGCCGGTGAAGGCCCCCTTCTCGTGGCCGAAGAGGACCGACTCGATGAGCGTCTCGGGCAGCGCGGCGCAGTTGATGGCCACGAAGGGGCGCCCGGCGCGCGGGCTCGCGTCGTGGACGGCCCGGGCGATGACCTCCTTCCCGGTGCCGCTCTCGCCGCGCAGGAAGACGGTGGCGCGGCTCTGCGCCACCCGCGCCACCAGGGCGAGCACCTCGCGCATCCTGGCGCTCTGGCCGACGACGCCCGGGAAGCGCTCCGCGTCGGCCGTCACCGGGGGCAGGTCGTGCGCGGCGCGCCGGTGCGGGCTCTCCAGCTGCATGAGCCGGACCCGGGCGCCGATGAGGTGGGAGATGACGGTGAGGAGGCGGACGTCGCGGCCGAATTCCGGCGGCCCGCGGCCCCGCGGCCGGTCCACCGTGAGCACGCCCAGCACGGCGCGCCCGTCCTGCACCGGCACGCCGATGAAGGCGCGGGGCGATCGCTCCAGATCCCGCCAGCTCCCGGTCCGGTTGAGGAAGAGCGGCTCCTGGCCGATGTCCGGGATCACCACCGGGAGCCCGGTGGCGAAGATGCGCCCCACCACCCCCTCGCCCGGCCGGAGCCGGCCCAGGATCCGCTCGGCGTCCACCATCTCCGGCGCCGCCTCGATGAAGACCTCGCCGGTGACCGGGTCGAAGAGCGAGAGGGTGCCGTTCTCCATGCCCAGGTAGAGGCCGAGCAGGTTGAGCGCCGAGGTGAACGCCTTGTTCAGGTCGGTGGAGAGGGACAGGACCTTGGCCACCTCGTAGAGCGTCTCGGTCTCGAGGTCGGCGCGGCGCGGCTCCATCCGTGGGGTGGATAGCAGGGCGCGTGCCAGCGGGGCGCCGGGCGGGCGGGGCACAACCCCTCGACACGGCGCAGGGTGAGCCCCCGCCAGC
>JAJYAW010000502.1 GCA_021779335.1 Myxococcales bacterium
CCCTCGCCCGGCGAGGACCTGGAGGCGGAGCTCGAGCTGGACCTCCGCGAGGCCGTGGTGGGCGGCGAGCGGGACGTCCGCCTCGGCGGGCGGACGCTGCGGGTCACCATCAAGCCCGGCATGGGCGACGGGGCCCGCATCCGGCTGGCGGGCCAGGGCGGCCCGGGGCGTCACGGCGGCGCCCCGGGGGACGTCCTGCTGCGCATCAAGCTGCGGGCCCACCCGCTGGTGCGGGTGGAGGGGAAGGACCTGACGCTCGACCTGCCGGTCACGGTGCCGGAGGCGGTGGCGGGGGCCGAGGTGGAGCTGCCCACCTTCGACGGCAAGGTGCGCCTGGTGGTGCCGCCGGGCACCCAGAGCGGGGCGCGGCTGCGGCTGCGCGGCCGCGGCCTGCCGGATCCCCGGGGCGACGCCCGGGGGGATCTCTACGTGGTGGTCAAGCTGGTGCTCCCGGAGGGGAGCGAGCGGCTGAGCAAGGCCGTCAAGGCGCTGGAGCCGCTCTACAAGGGCGACCCGCGCGCGGCCATCTCGTTGTAGAACCTCGGCGCGCCGCCCCGCCACGGGGGCAGCGGGACGGCGGGAGGACCGATGGGGCTCTTCGATTTCCTGGGTTCGAAGGACGATCGCCAGCAGGGCGCGCTGAAGAAGCTGGCGCGCAAGCTGA
Source organism: Myxococcales bacterium (assembly GCA_021779335.1). GTDB lineage: Bacteria > Myxococcota > Myxococcia > Myxococcales > Anaeromyxobacteraceae > JADKCZ01. Next base: position 665 of record JAJYAW010000502.1, read on the forward strand.
CCGAGAAGTACGGCCCGGCCGAGAACCGGCAGAAGGTCATCGACCAGCTCGGCGAGATGGGCACGCCGGCGGCGCTGCAGACCCTCTGCCAGCGCTTCACGGTGGTCGCCGAGGCCGGCATCACGGATCAGGAGGAGAAGGAGTCGGCGCTCCGCTGGCTCGTCGACGCCGGGCGCGACGCCGTGGCGCCGGTCAGCGCCTTCATCCGGGAGCAGGAGAGCGGAGTGGCGTGGGGGCTGCGCGCCCTGGCCGAGGTGGCCCGGCCCGAGGAGGTCGTCCAGGTGGTGACCGCCGAGCTGGCCCGGCTGGGCGCCGTCTACATGCGGGACCCGGAGAAGAAGCTCACGCTGCTGGCCTGGACGACCGAGCACCACGCCGGCGCCGGCGACGAGGCGATGGACCGGGCCCTGCTGGCCCTGCTCGAGGACTTCAGCGACGACGTCCGCATCGGCGCGGCCCGGGCGCTGGCCCAGCGGCCGCTCACCGAGGCCTCCCGCGAGGGGCTCCTCCAGCTGCTGCTCCGCTCCGGCGACAACGCCCGGGTGCGCGGCGACGTGCTGGCGGCGCTGCACGCCCTGGGCGCGGACGTGAAGGGGCACCGGCCCTCCGTCGAGCCCCTCCTCGTCGAGCCCTGGTTCCTCGACAAGGATGGCCTGGTGAAGCGCCGCGGCGAATGACCGCCGCCCCCCCACCGCCCACCGACGCCGGGCCCGGGTCCCCCGCCGGCGAGGCGCGCGGCCTGCTGGGGCGCCTCTTCCTCAGCGTCCAGGTGCCGCCCGACGCCGCCGCCGAGCTGCGCGACCTGGCGGCGCGCGGCAGCCTGGTGGTGGTGATGCGCGCCTCCGGGCTCCTCAACTTCCTCTACCTGCGCTGGCTGCTGCGCCGCCTCGGCCTGCCCCCGCTGCGGGCGGCCCTGGGCTTCCGGGGCTTCTTCGGCGCCGTGGCGCGCGTCCGGCGCTCCCAGCGCGCGCTGGAGGAGGCGGTGGCGGCCGGCCACACCAGCCTGGTCTTCATGGGCCCGCCCTCCCGGTCCCACGACGCCTTCGCCCACCTGGTCCGGCTGCAGCGCTCCCTGACGCGCCCGGTCTTCGTGCTCCCCGCCCTCCTCCTCTACAGCCGGCGCGCCCAGCGGCTGCAGCCCTCGATCTGGGACGTCCTCTACGGCTCGCCGGAGGCGCCCAGCGCCTTCGCCAACGCCGTCGGCTTCCTGCGCAACTTCAGGCGCGCCTTCCTGTCGCTGGGGCGGACCGTGGACCTGCAGGCCTTCGCGGCGGCCCGCCCGGAGATGGAGGTCGCGGCCCTGGCCCGCACGCTGCGGGGCGCCGTGCACCAGCGGCTGGCCCGGCAGCTCCGCACCGCGGTGGGGCCGCCCCTCAAGACCCCGTCGCGCGTGGCGGAGAAGGTGCTGCGCGACCGGACCCTGCGCGCCGCCCTGGACGGCCTGTCCCGCGAGACCGGCCAGGCGCCGGCGGCGCTGCTGGCGGAGGCCGGGCGCTGCTTCCGCGAGATCGCCAGCCACTACGACCCGCGGCTCATCACCGTGGCCAGCCCCGTCCTCACCGTCCTCTTCCGCAGGCTCTACGAGTCGGTGGAGGTGGACGAGGCCGGCCTGGCGGAGGTGAAGAAGCGGGCCGCCGACGCGCCGGTGGTCCTCTGCCCGAGCCACAAGAGCTACGTCGACTTCCTGGTCCTCTCGTGGCTCCTCTACGCCCACGGCATGACCCCGCCGCACATCGCGGCCGGCATCAACCTCTCCTTCTGGCCCTTCGGCACCATCTTCCGGCGCGGCGGCGCCTTCTTCATCCGCCGCACCGTCCGGGGGGACCGGGTCTACACGGCGGTGCTGCGCGCCTACGTGAAGCTGCTGCTGCGCGACCGCTTCCCGCAGGAGTTCTACCTGGAGGGCGGGCGCAGCCGCACCGGCAAGCTCCTCTTCCCGAAGATGGGGCTGGTCTCCATGGAGGTGGACGCCTGGCTCGACGGCGCCGCCGAGGACGTGCTCTTCGTGCCGGTGGCGGTGGACTACGAGCGGCTCATCGAGGCCTCCGCCTACGCCCGCGAGCTGGCCGGCGGCGAGAAGCGGAAGGAGAGCCTCTCCGGGCTGGTGGGCGCGCTGGGCGTGCTCTTCCGCAGCTACGAGCGGCTCTACGTCCAGTTCGAGGCCCCGGTGTCGCTCCGCGAGGTGGCGGCGCAGCGCCTCGGCGCGCGCGCGGCCGGCCTGCGCCC
>JAJYAW010000503.1 GCA_021779335.1 Myxococcales bacterium
GGCGGGCGGCCGCCCGGGCGGCTCAGCTCGGCTTGGGCCAGACGCGCAGCGTGAGCAGCACCCGCTCGCCCGCGCCGCCGGGCGCGGCGGGCCAGCGCTCCAGCCGGACCAGCTCGAAGGTGCCGCGCCCGGCCACGTGGAAGAGGGCCCCCCGCTCCCCGCTCGGCAGGCGCGCGCCGCTCACCTGCAGGCTGAGCAGCTCGTCCTTGGCCGAGAGGACCAGGGCCTGGAAGGAGGGGCGCAGCAGGCCGGAGACGACGCCCAGCGTCCAGTCGGCCAGATCGATGGCCTTGTCGGCCTCCCAGACGTCGAGCGCGTCGAGCTTCGCCATCCTCGCCCCTCCCAGCTGCTCAGGCGGCCGGGGTCGCGCCCGGCGCCTCCGGTCCCAGCCGCGTCAGGCGGCGCAGCGCCGGGGCGCGCCAGGCCACCAGCCCCACCGTCACCAGCGTCATGCAGCCGCCGAAGACCACCGAGTTCACCACGCCCAGGAGCCGCGCCGCCACCCCGCTCTCGAAGGCCCCCAGCTCGTTGGACGAGCCGATGAAGAAGCTGTTGACGGCCGCGACCCGCCCCATCTTCTCCTGCGGCGTCCAGAGCTGCACCAGCGTGCCGCGCAGCACCACCGAGACGCTGTCGAGCGCGCCGCCGGCCACCAGGAGCAGCAGCGAGAGCGCGTAGACGCGCGACCAGGCGAAGGCGATCCAGCTGACGCCGAAGCCCGCCACGCACCAGAGCAGGGCCCGCCCGGCCCGGCGGAAGTGGCCGAAGCGGGCCAGCAGGAGCGACATGGCCACCGAGCCCAGCGCCGGCGCGGCGCGCAGGAACCCGAAGCCCACCTCGCCGACCGCGAGCACGTCCCTGGCGAAGACCGGCAGCATGGCGGCCGCCCCGCCGAAGAGGACGGCGAAGAGGTCCAGGCTGAGGGCGCCGAGCAGGATGGGCTGCGAGAAGACGAAGCGGACGCCGTCGGCCAGCCCCTCGAGGAGCCCGCCGGCGGCGGCCGCCGCGGCGGCCCGCGGGCGCGGGGCGATGAAGGCCAGGGTGGCCAGCCCCACCGCCGAGAGCCCGACCACCACGGCGTAGGCCAGCCTGGGCCCGCCCAGCGCGATGAGGCCGCCGCCCACCGCCGGCCCGAGCACCATGGCGGTGTGGAAGGTGGAGGAGCGCCAGGAGGTGGCGTTCTGGTAGTGCTCCCGCGGCACGAGCTCGGTGCCGAGCGCCTGCCCGGCGGGGCGGAAGACGGCCCGGCCCAGCCCGGCCAGCGCCTGCGCCAGGTAGAAGGGGAGGGCGCCCCGCGGGGCCGAGAGGCTCAGCACGAGGAGGACGGCCCCGGAGGCGGCCACCACCGCCAGGCTGGCCAGGCTGAGGAGGCGCCGGTCGTAGCGGTCGGCCGCCCAGCCGCCCACCAGCGTGAGCGCCAGGAAGGGGACCGCCTCGGCCAGCCCCACCAGCCCGAGCGAGAGCGGGTCGCCGGTGAGCGCGTAGACCTGCCAGCCGAGCACGACGCTCTGGATCTGCGTGGCCACGAAGACCGCGGCCATGGCGGCCAGGAAGGCGCGGTACTCGGCGAAGCGGAGCGAGGCGTAGGGGTCGTGGGCCACGGGGCCCGCCAGGGGCGGGACCGGCATGCTGCGGCGAGGCCGCCCGTTGGTCAAGCGCCGTGCCCCCTGCTAGAACGCCCCCGTGACCGACGCCCCGTCCCCCATCGCCTTCGCCGACCTGCCCGCCCACCCCGCGCTGCGGCGCGCCCTCGCCACCAAGGGGTACGACGAGGCCACGCCGGTGCAGGCCGCCGTGCTGGACCCGGCGCTGGCGGGCAAGGACCTGCTCGTCTCCTCGCGCACCGGCTCCGGCAAGACGGTGGCCTTCGGCCTGTGCCTGGCCGAGACGCTGCTCGGCGAGGCGCCCGCCTTCGGCCGCTCCGGGCCGCCGCTGGCCCTGGTCATCGCGCCCACCCGCGAGCTGGCGGTCCAGGTGCAGCGCGAGCTCTCCTGGCTGCTGGCCCCGGCCGGCGGCGTGGTGCTCTCCTGCGTGGGCGGGCTGGACCCGCGCCGCGAGGCCCGCGCCCTGCAGGCCGGGGTCCACGTGGTGGTGGGCACGCCGGGCCGCCTGGTGGACCACATCGAGCGCGGCGCGCTGGACCTCTCGCAGGTGGCCGCGCTGGTGCTCGACGAGGCCGACGAGATGCTCGACATGGGCTTCCGGGAGGAGCTGGAGGCCATCCTCTCGGCGGCGCCGCCGGAGCGGCGCACCATCCTCTTCTCGGCCACGCTCCCCAGGCCCATCGTGGAGCTGGCCCGGCAGTACACCCGCGAGCCGGTGCGGGTGGCGGCCACGCCGCCCCGCGAGGCCCACGCCGACATCGTCTACCGGGCCCACGTGGTGGCGCAGCGCGAGCGGGACCACGCCCTGGTCAACGTGCTCCGGGCCCTCGACCCCGCCAGCGCCCTGGTCTTCCGGGCCCGCCGCGAGGCGGTGACCCACACCGCGGCGGCGCTCTCGGAGCGCGGCTTCAAGACGGTGGCCATCTCCGGCGAGCTGACCCAGGCCGAGCGGCTGCGGGCCCTCAAGTCGCTGCGCGACGGCCACGCCCGCGTGCTGGTCGCCACCGACGTGGCGGCCCGCGGCCTGGACCTGCCGGGCATCGAGCTCGTGCTCCACGCCGACCTGCCCGGCGACGCCCAGGCGCTGCAGCACCGCAGCGGCCGCACCGGCCGCGCCGGCAAGAAGGGGGCCGCCGTGCTCCTGTGCGCCCCCGCCGAGCGCTACAAGCTGGAGCGGATGCTCCGCGAGGTGGGGGTCCAGGCCCAGTGGGCGCCGGTGCCCACGGCCGACGAGATCCGGCAGCAGGACGAGGCCCGCCTCAAGGCCGAGGTGGAGGGGGAGATCG
>JAJYAW010000504.1 GCA_021779335.1 Myxococcales bacterium
CGTCGGACCGCGCGGACTGAGCCGCGCCCCCCGTCGGCGGCCTCCCCCGTCGACGGCGCGCGCCGGCCGGGCCTCGCCGGCCCCGCTCAGACGAGCCCGTAGAAGCGGGCGCCGATCCCGTAGAGCTCCTTCACCGGACGGCAGTCCGGCCCCCCGATCCCGTGGCCGTGCGAGTCGGCGAGGGCGGCGCAGCCGCCGCCGCAGAGCGTGGCGACGTCGCAAGTGCGGCACCGCTCGACGGTGGCGACGTTCCGCTCGCGCCAGGGGGCGATGGCCTCCTCGTCCCGGACGATCTCCGGGTGGAAGCTCCCCAGCCGGTACTTCGCGTTGCCGACCGTGGCCGTGCAGCCGTAGAGCGAGCCGTCGGGCGCGAAGGCCCACTCCTTCTTGGCGGCCGGACAGGCGTCGAAGTTCGGGACGGGCAGCTCGCCCCGCTCGGCGAGGTGGCGCAGCCCGTGGAACCGCGGCCGGTGGAAGCGCCGCAGGACCGGCTCCGCCTCGGCGAGCCGCGCGAACTCGGCCCAGAGCTCCACCCGGTCGAAGAGGGCCGACGACCGCTGGCGCGAGGCGCAGCCGTAGAGCTCGTAGTTGCGCCCGATCTGGGTCTTGAAGCGCCCCTCCGGCAGGTCGAGCCAGCCGTGGGCGTCGGCGATCCGGGCGAGCTCGCCGAGGTGCGGGAGGTTGTCGCGATCGGCCACCACCCGGAGGTTGACCGGGACTCCGGCGGCGACGAGCGCGTCGACGCCGCGGAGGATGCGGTCGAAGGTGCCGCGGCCGGTGGCGTGCGGGCGCCGGACGTCGTGGATCGCGGCCGGTCCGTCGAGGGTGATCTGGACCTCCTGCACCCGCGCGGCGGCCAGCTCGCCCGCGAAGGCCTCCAGGTCGTAGCCGTTGGTGACGGTCGCGAGCCGGATGCCGCGGGCGTCGGCGGCGGCGGCGAACTGCGCGAGCCGCGCGTGGTAGGCCGGGGCGTCGACGAGCGGCTCGCCGCCGAAGAGCGTCAGGTAGGGGCGCGGGCTCTCGGCCCCGTGGAAGCGATCCACGTAGGCGAAGAGCGCCTCGACCACCTCCGGGGCGATGAGCGACTTGCCGGTCGGGTCGAAGACCTCCTGGTAGCAGTAGGTGCAGCGGAGGTTGCACCCGAAGGTCGGGACCACGATGAGCTGGGTGGGGGTCTGCTCGTGCTCGCCGAGCCAGTCGGCCCAGGCGCCGGCGAGGAGCGAGCGATCCTCGTCGTCGGAGTCGACCAGGAAGCGCGCCTCCCGGAGCGCCGCCTCGTCGAGGCCGGCCGGCAGCGGCCCGCCGCCCGCGAGCGCCTCCAGCCCCCGCGCCTTGTCGAGGTCGAGGAGCGCCGCCTGGCCGGTGAGCGGCTGGACCAGCAGGGCGCTGGCGCTGCCGGGGACCGGGGCTACGAAGCTGGAGCGGGAGAGACGCACGAGGACCTCCGGCGGCCCGGACCTCCGGGCCCTGGCCGTGCCGGTGGGAGCCCGCGCGAGCGCCCTGGGTTCGGGGGGGCGAGCGGGGGTGTGGTCAGGGATGGCGCCGGTGCGCGGAGGCGGGCCCCGCCCGCCGCGGGGGATGGGCGGCGGGCGGGGGAGGGTAGGCGGAGAGCGAGAGGGCTACCAGGTGTCGGCGCCGCCGGAGTGATGCTGGTTGCAGTAGGGGGTGAAGTTGCCGCCTGGATTCATGGCGGTGTTGGAGGTGGGCTTGGCGATCTTGGTGATGATGTAGGTGACGGCGGGGGAGGCCCCGGCGATCTTGTAGGAGGCGGGGATGGTGCCGCCGGAGGTGATGATGAGGCGGGAGACCTTGCCGCCGTGGGGGACGACGATGTGGCAGCTGACGCAGTAGGAGCGGCCGCTGGAGGCGAAGGAGCTGGCGTGCTCGCCGATGAAGTTCTGGTGGAAGTTGTTGGAGTCGCTGGCGGGGTCGGGGTGGCAGTTGAGGCAGAAGAGGCCGGTGTGACTGCCGGTGAGCGTGAAGAGGGCGGTGCCGGTGGCGGTGGTGTAGGGCCAGAGGGTGTTGGTGCCCTTGAGGAGGAACTTGTTGGCGGAGCCGTGGGGGCCCTGGACGGCCGGGGCGGCGGAGGAGGCGCCGTGGCAGTCGGTGCAGGTCATGGTCTTGCCCGGGGTCCAGCCGTTGGCGAGGAGGTTGGAGGGGAGCTGGACCGACCCGGTGGTGGTGCTGGTGTTGGAGGTCGGGTGCGCGGCGAGGACCGGGTGGAAGGACTTGTTGTTGGGGTTGAACTCCATCGCCGCGTCGGTCTCGACGGCGGTCGGGACGGCGGAGGGGGCGTTGGGGAGGGTGCCGTAGAAGGAGGAGTGGCACTTCATGCAGACGACCGCCTCGGGGGTGGAGGCGGCGACGGTGACCTTGGTGAAGCTCGCGCTGGTGGTGTTGGTCCAGTTGGCCGGGTAGGTCGAGAGGTTGACGCCCCAGGCGCCCACGAGGGCCGGCGCGGCGGCGTTGGAGTAGAGGGTGTGGAGCCCCTTCTGCGCCTGGTGCTGCTCGTGGCAGTCGAGGCAGCTCGCGTGGCGAGCGGCGCCGCCGAGGGCGTTGCCGAAGGTGGCGCTGGCGTACTCGTTGACCGAGGAGTGGACGCTGTCGGCGTTGACCGGGTGCGAGCTGACGGCGTTGACGGTGGCGGCGTAGACGTTCTTGCCGGAGTAGTCGTAGCCGACGCCGGCGTTGTTCCCGTGGCACTCGTAGCAGATGAAGGTGCTGGCGGTGCCGGCGGGGTTGGTGGTGCCGGCGAGCAGCGAGGGGTAGGGCGAGCCGTGGACGGCGCGGAGCGCGGTGGCGGTGGAGAGGGTGGTGCCGGGCTGGACGCCGCCGTCGTGGCACTTGGTGCAGTTGCGGACGAACTGCGAGCCGTCGTGGAGGGTGTA
>JAJYAW010000042.1 GCA_021779335.1 Myxococcales bacterium
CCCATCGCCGCCCGGCGGCTGCAGCTCATGCCCTACGCCACCCTCTGCCCGGCCTGCCAGGCGCGGCGCGAGCCCCGGCTGGGCGGGCGCCGCAAGAACCTCACCGACTACACCTGAGCAGCCACGTGAGCCGGACGGGCGAGGAGGGCTGGGAGCGGGCCATCGCCGGGCAGCTGGCGGCCGGCCTGCCGGTCTCCGACGCCCGCTTCGACCGGCTCCTCCCGGCCGGGCTGGCGCGGCTGGCCGGGCTCCACTTCACGCCGGTGGCGGTGGCCGTCCGCGCCGCCGCCTGGCTCACCGCCGGCGGGGCCGGCGAGGTGGCCGACCTGGGCGCCGGCGCCGGGAAGTTCTGCCTGGTGGGCGCCGCCACCACCCCGGCCCGCTTCACCGGCCTGGAGGTCCGCGCCGGCCTGGTCCGGGTGGCCCGCGAGCTGGCGCGGCGGCTCGACCTGCCGAGGGCCCAGTTCGTCCAGGCCGACCTGCGCACCGCGCCGCTCGGCCGCTACGGGGCGTTCTACCTGTACGACCCCTTCAGCGAGTCCGCCGCCGAGGAGGACGAGCGGCTCGATCCGTGGATCCCCACCACCGACCGGGAGGCCGACGTGACCACCCTGCTCTCCCGCCTGGAGGCGGCCCCGGCCGGCAGCCGGCTCGCCATGTTCTGCGGCCTGGGTGGCCCGGAGCCGCGCGGCTGGCGGCTGGCGCTGCGCCAGCCGGTGAACGAGCGCGGCGACCTGCTCGACGGCTGGGTGAAGGACTGAAGGCGCCGCCGTCGCGGTGGTGCGCCCGCGCCGCCGGTGGGGCCGCCGCTCAGGCCGCGGGCGCCTCGCCGAGGGCGAGCTGGCTCCAGAGCTCCCTGAGCGGCCCGGTGAGGGCGAAGGGCTGCACCTCCACCTGGTAGCCGGCGCCGTCCCGCTGGCAGCGGCGCGACAGCACCCAGATCGAGAACGGCCGCGGGCCGTAGAGCTTGGCCTCGAGCAGCCGGTTCTCCGGCAGCGGCTCGTCGCCCCTCAGGACCAGGTCGCCCTCGCCGATGGCCGCGGCGCTGAACATGCGGGGCCGGCGCGCCACCGACACCGAGACCCCGAACTTGACGGGGCGGCGCCCCGCGGCGGCGGCCGAGGGCGGCGGCGGCGAGATGCGCGGGGCGGCCACGGCCGCCGAGGAGGCCGGCGACTCGAAGGCGGCCACGAAGTCCGGGATCTGCTCCAGCACCCGCGCCACCGGGCCCCGCTCGGCCGGCGAGAGCCCGCTCCCCTCGGCCAGGTCCTGCTCGGTGACGCGCGCCTTGCGGAGGAGCAGCGCCACCACCTCGTCGGAGACCGTCACCGCCGCCAGCAGGCCAGGATCCGAGCACGCCGCCCGGGCCCCGTGGTGGCCGGCGATGACCTCGTGGACCAGCCCGGGGAGCCGCCAGCGCGCCGCCATGGCGAGCCCCAGCGGCTGGTGGAGCCGGTGCACCGCCCCCTCCCACTCGGCCCGGGCGAAGCTCACCTGGAGCTGCTCCTGCTCCAGCAGCGCCTCCAGGCCGGCCACCGCCACCACCTTGCCGAAGTCGTGGAGCAGCCCCAGGGTGAAGGCGTCCTCGGTGCGCAGGCCGCGCAGCCGGGCCACCTCCTGGCACACGGCCGCGGCGGACAGCCCCTCGATCCAGACCATGCGCCGCAGCGGCACGAGCGGGCCGAGCGCCTGGGCGTGGGAGGCCAGCCCCGAGGCGAGCAGGAGCCGCATCACCTGCTGCACCCCGATGCGGGCGAGCGCCTGGGTGAGGTCGATGACCGGCGCGCCCCGGCGGTACATCACCGAGTTGGCGCAGCGCAGCAGGTCGGAGGCCAGCACCCCGTCGGCGCCGATGAGCTCGGCCACCTCGCCGAGGCCGAAGTTCTTGCGCCCCATGACCTCCTGGACGCGCATGGCCACGGCCGGGTACGGGGGCACCACGACCTCGCGGCGCTCGGCCAGGGCCGCCAGGGCCTGCTCGATCCTCCAGAGCGGCTCCGGGACGTCCGGCGCCCCCGCCTCGGCGCCGCTGGCCTGCCCGCTGGGTCCCATCGACGCTCCCCTCCCGCTCCCCGGCCCGGCGGGCCGGGTGGCGATCCCGGCCGCCTGGCCCGGTCCCACAGGGTATCCCGGCCCCGGGCGGCGGCCTAGCGAAGGTCGGATCAGGGCGCCGCCTCGAAGATCCCGTGCGCCTTGTCCTTGCGGACCTTGTCGGCGGGGAAGCAGCGCCCGTTCATGGCCACGTAGACGCCGGGCGCCAGCACCTGGGCGAAGGAGAGCGCGCTCCCCAGGTTGAAGAGGCCGTCGGAGCTGCCGAAGGCGTAGGGCACCATGGCGCCGGTCAGCACCACGGTCTTGCCCAGGCCGGCGGCCAGCAGCGCGCGGGCGGTCTCCGCCATCGTGTCGGTGCCGTGGGTGATGACGACCTGCGCCTCCGGGCAGGCGCGGCACTCGTCCACGATGCGCTGCCGGTCGGCCTCGGTCATGTCGAGGCTGTCGATCATCATGAGCGTCTGCAGCGCGAGGGGCGCGCGGCAGCGGGCCAGCCGGAGCATCTCCGGGAGGTGGGTGTCCTTGAAGAAGAGCCGGCCGCTGAGCTCGTCGTACTCCTTGTCGAAGGTGCCGCCGGTGACGAAGACGCGGATGGCCTGGTTCACGGTTCCACTCCGGGGAGGGCTGCGGGGGGCGGGCATTCTAGCCGGACCCGCGGGGGGGCGCTGCGCCGGCCGCTCCCGAGCGGGGCGCCGTGCCCAGTCCTTCCAGCGCGACGGTGTGCCGCGCCGCCACGTCGCGCGGCGGCGGCGAGCGGCTCGATTCGGTCCTGAATACCGGCCCTTGAGTGGACAGGGCCCTTGGTCCGTGCCATGCAATCCAGAGGTGTGAACCTCCAGAGCGACCGATGGGCACCCTGCCCGGCCGCCCCGCGAGACGGAGCGACGCCATGATGACCCGCAAGCTGTCCAGCCTCCTCCTCCTCCCCGTGCTCCTCGGCACCGGCTGCATCCACACCTACGCCCGCTCCCGCTCCTGGGGCGAGGAGCCCTCCTACCAGGGGCAGCCGGCGTCCTGGGAGCGGATCGGGCGCGTCACCCACGTCCGCGAGACCGTCTACGGCGAGCGCGGCGATCCGGCCGGCGGCGCCGTGGCCGGCGCCATCGTGGGTGGCCTCCTCGGCAACGCCCTCACCGGCGGCCGCGGCGGCGGCGCGCTCGTCGGCGCCATCGGCGGCGCGGCGGTGGGCGCCAACGCCAGCCAGGGCTCGTCGCAGCAGACGGTCTACGAGGTGACGGTCCGCTTCGACGACGGCGGCGTCCAGACCTACGCCTTCCGCGGCTACCTGCCCTTCCGCCCGGGCGACGAGGTCCGACTCACGCCCCAGGGGCTCTCGCGCCTCTAGGCAGGACACCGGCCCCCCGAAGCCGACCGGGCCGCTCCCTCGCGGGGGGCGGCCCGGTTCGCGTCGGGACTCGGCGGGTGGTCAGCGGGCGCCGGCGAAGGCGGCGGCCAGCTTCTTCCAGCCGTCCTCGCCGATGAGCGCCGGCACGGGGGCGACGAGGTGGCCGCCGTCCGCCGCCGCGTAGCAGAGCTCGGTCTCGACGAACCGGTCCCAGCGCGCCGCCTCGGCCCGCATGAACTTCTCGGCCCGGTCGCCGCGGGGCAGCTCGGCGAAGTCCTCGCCGGCAGGCTTGACCGCCACGATCCAGCCCCGGCCGTACCCCTCGGCGCGGACCAGCGCCGGGTCGCGCAGCGCGGCCCGGTTGGCGCCGGTGACGGTGCCGCTCACCGGGGCCGGGATGGTGAGGGTGCGGGCGCCGGCGTACAGCGTGGCGAGGGGCTCGCCCTTCTCCACCCGCGTGCCGGCCCGCGCCACCTCCAGCCCGGTCACCGACGGCAGGAGCCGCGCCGCCAGGCCATCCAGGCCGATGGCCAGCTCGCCGTCCCGCCGCCGGGCCAGCCAGGTGTGGGTGGGCGCGTACCAGAGGTCGGGGCGGAAGAGGACGCCGGCCACGTCGCGCAGCCCGAGGTTCCGCCGCTTCAGCTCCTCGGCGCCGCGCAGCACCGCCGCGACCAGCATGAGCGGGATGGAGAGGACGGCGATCACGGCGAGGACGAGGCCGGCGCGGGCCGCGAGGCCGGCGAGGAACACTCCGATGGACGTGAGCAGCTCGATGGTGGTTTCCATGGCACCCTGCCTTTCTTCGACGTGGGCCCGCTGCGACCGGGCCATCGAGCCCTCTCCATTACAAGGGCCGGGCCGAAGCCGGCGGCCCCCGCCCGCCGCCCGGCAAGCGGCCGAGTTCCGGCCGGTTGCAGCCACGCCGTCCGGCGGCGGTCCGCGCCGCGCCCCGCAGGCCCCACGGGGTGACGAGGAGATCCTCAGCACCCAAACACAGCGTGGCGTTCGGTCGCTGCGGTGAGGACCGCGCCACCGTTGTGAAGCTCGTCGCCCCGGCGGCTCCTCGAACCGGGCGCGGGCGCGGCCGCGCTCCCCGAGCCCGGTCGGTTCCCCGCCAGGTGCGGCACGGCGGCGCGGCGCGTCGCGGCCCATTGCGTCATCGATTGGTTGAACGCACGACGCGTGTGCAAATTTTGGCGTCTCGCGCAATTTGCGCATGACGAATTCCATGCTCAATGCTCCGCCAATCTCTCCGGGTCGGGCTATCTTGCGCGTCTTCACTCGACGGAAACGGGCGGCGGCGACGCGCAGGGTGCGCGCGCGGATCGACCGTTCGGGGAGGCACGGTGGGCATGAGCAGGAAGGGCTGGCTGGTCACGCTGGCGGGCGTGGGACTCAACCTGGCGCTCGGCATCCTCTACGCCTGGTCCATCTTCTCGAAGCAGCTCACCGAGCCGCTCGAGAAGGGCGGCTTCGGCTGGACCCGGACCCAGGCCACGCTCCCGTACACGCTCGCCATCGCCTGCTTCGCCCTCATGATGGTCCCGGCGGGGCGGCTGCAGGACAAGGTCGGCCCGCGGCTCATCGCCACGGTGGGCGCCGCCCTCACCGGCCTCGGCCTCTTCGTGGCCAGCTTCGCGTCGCCGGCGGTGGCCTGGCCGGCCATGCTCGGCTTCGGCCTGCTGGCCGGCACCGGCTTCGGGCTGGGCTACGCGGCCACCACGCCGGCCGCGGTGAAGTGGTTCCCGCCCGAGAAGAAGGGGCTCATCACCGGCATCGTGGTGGGGGGCTTCGGCGTGGCGCCGGTCTACATCTCGCCGCTCGCCAAGCACCTCCTGGCCACCTACGGGGTGAGCATCTCCTTCCGCATCCTGGCCGGCGCCTTCTCGGTGGCCATGCTGGCCCTGGCGCAGTTCATCCAGGACCCGCCCAGGGCCGCGCCGAGGAAGGCGGCCGTCGGCGGCGCCGCCGACGCCACCTGGCGCGAGATGATCCGCGCCCCCGCCTTCTGGTCGCTCTACCTGCAGTACGCCTTCGCGGCCACCGCCGGGCTCATGATCATCGGCCACCTGGCCAAGATCGTGGCCGTCCAGTCGGGCGGCGCCGCCTCCGTGGCCCTGGTGCTGCCGCTCCTGGCGGTCTTCAACGCCGGCGGGCGGGTGGCGGCCGGCGTGGTCTCGGACCGGATCGGCCGGATGATCACGGTGGCCTTCGTGTGCATCCTGCAGGCCTTCAACATGGCCTTCTTCTCCTCCTACACCACCGAGGCCGGGTTCCTGCTCGGCGGAGCGCTGGCCGGCTTCAACTACGGCGCCTGCCTGTCGCTCTTCCCCGCCTCGGCCGCGGACCAGTGGGGCACCAGGAACCTGGGGCTCAACTACGGCATCCTCTTCACGGCCTGGGGCGTCGGCGGCGTCGTCGGCCCGGTGCTGGCGAGCTTCATCGCCGACTCGCAGGGCTCCTACGCCACGGCCTACCAGGTGGCCTCGCTCCTGCTGGCCGCCGCCACCGTGCTGGCGCTCCTCTCCTACGTGGCGGTCTCGGTCGACGTGGCGAGCCGCGAGGTCACCATCCGCCTGGCCGGCGGGAGGCGGGTGACCAGGCCGCCGGCACCGGCCAACGACCCGGTGGGGGCTGGGAGCCGGATCCAGGAGGGGTGACCCGCCCGTGACACCGGGAGCCGACACTCCGGCCCATGAGCGCCTCGCCGCAGCTTGTCGTCGCCCCCGCTCCGGCCCCGTCGACGGCCCGCGCCAAGCCATTGCTCCGCGGCGTCAGCCACGAGATCGCCGCGGTCGCCTCCTTCCCCGCGGTGGCGCTGCTCCTGGGCCGGGCGCACGGGGGCCGGGCGCTCCTCGCTGCCGCCGTCTACGGCCTCTCCCTGGTCACGCTCTTCTCGGTGAGCGCGGTCTACCACCGGCGCTTCTGGTCGCTCCCGACCAGGCAGCTGGTGGGAAGGCTGGACCACTCGGCCATCTACCTCCTCATCGCCGGCACCTACACGCCGCTCGGTCTGCGGCTCGGCCCCGGGCTGGGTCACTGGACGCTGGCGGCCGTCTGGCTCGGCGCCGCCCTCGGCGTCGGCGTCGAGCTCTCCTGGGGTGGCCTCTCCAAGCGGGTGCGCGCCGCCGTCTACGTGGCCCTCGGCTGGGTGTTCCTGCCGGCCCTGCCCGCCCTGCGCGCCGCCTTGGGCGACGGGACGTTCGCGCTCTTCCTGGCGGGCGGCCTCGCCTACACGGTGGGCGCCGTCATCTTCGGGATGCGCCGCCCCGACCCCTTCCCCCGCACCTTCGGGTTCCACGAGATCTTCCACCTGCTGGTGATCGCCGCCGCCGCCTGCCACTACCTGGTGGTCGCCGCGGCGCTGCGGGGCCTGGGGTAGCGGCGGCGCGGGTCAGCCGATGTCGAGCCACTCGAACCAGACCGGGTGCTGCAGCTTGTACCACTCCAGCACCTTGCGGATGGCGGCCTGCTTCTCCTTGGGCATCACCTTGTCGTCGATGCGGTCCCAGTGGACCCGGATCCGCTCGCCGTCGTGCTCCAGCCCCTGGGAGAACATGGTCTGCAGCTCGTTGCGGATGCGGCCGGAGTCGGAGATCTTCACCGGCCGCCTGGTGTGGTCCACGCCGGAGAGGAAGCGGACCAGCAGCGGGCTGAAGACGTGGCGCGCCTCGGCCAGCGGCTCCATGAGCCGGAAGGTGAAGGTGATGCGCGCCGAGGCCTGCCGGGTGGCCAGCAGCGTGGTGACCTTGTAGACCCCCTGGGACACCTCGGTGACGCCCTTGGCCCCGGTGTACGGGTCGTCGCACATGTACCCGAGGCACGACAGGACGCTCCAGTCCTTCTCCGGCAGGAAGTCGTCGGCGCGCAGCACCCGGCGGCCCGTCGGCATGTTGGAGGCGGCCGCCTCCTCGATGGCCTCCCGGTAGCTCCGCACCTTGCCGGCGTCCAGCGCCTGGCCGCCGTGGATGGCCCGGACCTGCGCCTCGAAGTCCGGCGCGGCCGGGTCGAGCTGCATGAGCCTGGCCTCCTCGGCGCAGGGGAGGTCGAAGGAGGGCGAGAACATCGCCATGGTGCAGTCGACGTCGAGCACCTCCGAGAGGCTGGAGGCCTGCATGGCCTCGGCGGTGGCGGCGTAGCCGTCGCACAGGAAGACGTGCGGCTCCCCCTGCCCGTCCTTCCAGCTGCCCACCAGGAAGGTCGGGGCGTAGGTGCCCGAGTCGGTGAAGACCGGGACGCCGGCCGGGGTCTTCCAGCCGTCCTCCACGAGGTGCACGCCGGCGGCCTGCCACTCGGCCCAGAGCTTCCCGAGGCGGGCCACCCGGCTCTTGCCGCGCAGCGTCCAGACGTGGATGTTGCCCCGCTTCAGCCCGGGGTAGGTGGCCTCCACCGCCTCGGCCACCTGGGCCCGCGGGGTCCTGTAGTCGAGCAGGATGGAGGCGCGCTCGGCCGACTCGGCCACCCGGCGCGGCACGGTCAGGCTCCCCATGTACGACTCGTACGGCCGGGAGACGCGCAGCGGCGCGTCGAAGAGGTGGAAGACCGCCATCGGCCCGGTGGGCTTCCCCTCGGCGAAGCGCGAGGTGTTCTCGAGCGTGTCGACGGCGGCGCCCCAGATGGTGATGCCGCGGTCCTTGAGCCAGCCGTGGAACTGCTCGAAGGTGTGCCCCTTCTCGTTGAGGAGCCGCCCCACCCGGCGGTCCACCGTGCGCGCCACCTCGGGCCGGGCGTAGACGCGGCCGAAGCCCAGCAGCGGGTTGGCGCCCATCTCCGGCGTCTCGCCCGCCTTGGGCATGAGCCCCTCGCCGAGGGAGACCATGATGGCGTGGTTCTCCGGCAGGGTGCGGGTCAGGTGCCAGAGCCCCTCGCTCATCACGT
This sequence comes from Myxococcales bacterium, assembly GCA_021779335.1. Lineage (GTDB taxonomy): Bacteria > Myxococcota > Myxococcia > Myxococcales > Anaeromyxobacteraceae > JADKCZ01. The sequence continues at coordinate 8,276 of JAJYAW010000042.1, forward strand.
AGGCGCTGATGGCGTCGGCGGCCTTCTTCACCTGGTTGTAGCCGTGCTTGTCCTGGCCGGCCCCCTCGCCGTAGCCGCCGAAGAGCTTCGTGCCGAGCGCCGTGGTGGCGGCCGTCATGGCCAGGCAGCGGGTGATGCCGCGCGGCGCGAAGCTGTGCGCCGAGACCGGGTCGACCTGGGCCCGCTCGACCTCCACGTCCTCCAGCCAGAGGTGGAAGCGGAGCAGGACCGGGCGGGTGTCGAAGGCCCACTGCGCGATGGCGTTGCGCTTCTCGATGTCGGTCATGGCTGGGATCCGGGGCGGGAGGGCGACGGGGCCGCATTCTAGCCGGTCGTGGAGCGCAGGCCAGGACCTGGATGCGAGGCCGCGGCGCGGGCGGCCGCCCTCGCCAGCCGCCGCCGGTCCTTTCGGGGGCGTGACGCGGCGCCGCCGGCCCCGCCCCCGCCGCGCCGGGGCCTATACTGCTGGTGTCGATGGAGACCTTCTTCCAGTCGGTGAGCCAGGCCTTCTCCGGGAACCGCCGGCACCTCCCGCTGGTGGAGGCGCTCCTCCTGGCCCTGCTGGCCCTGGTGCTGCTGCTGCAGCTCGCCGGCGCGGCCCGCCGCCTGCTGGCCCGCCGCTCCGGCTTCCGCCGGGTCATGGCGGACCACGGCCTCTCCGCCGAGGACGTCCGCTTCACCGCCGGCCTGGCGGCGCTGGCCGGCGTGGAGCCGCTGCTCCTCGTCACCCACCTCGACCTCTTCGAGCGGGCCACGGCCCAGGCGCTGGCCCACGGCGCGGCCGCCGGGCCGGCGGCCGGGGACGCCGCCGGGCGGATCCGGCGCGTCCGCCACGCGCTCGGCTACGACCGGCTGCCGCCCCACACCCCGCTCCTCACCACCCGCGAGCTGGCCCCCGGCATGGCGCTCGACGTCGGCTCGCAGCCCGGCACCGTCACCGAGGTGGACGAGGGCGGCTTCACGGTGGAGCTGCGCCAGCCGCCCGAGCTGCCGGCCGGGCCGGCGCTCCCGCTCACCCTCACCCACGCGCGCGAGGCCCGCTACGCGCTCGGCTGCCGGCTCGTCGAGGCGCGCCCGGCGCCGGGCGGCGCCTGGCTGCTCCGCTTCGAGCACGACGAGCACCCGGTCCGGCAGCAGCAGCGGGACCACGCGCGGGTGCGGATCGAGGGGGCCCTCGCCCTGGTGCCGGTGACGCGGTGGCAGGGGCGCCCGGAGCTGGCCAGCGCGGTGCTGGCCAGCCTGGTGGACCTGAGCGGCGGCGGCGCCCTGGCCACCAGCCGCACCGCCCTGCCGGTGGGGACGCTGGTCCTGGCGGACTTCACGGTGGGCGGCGACCGCTTCGAGGGGCTGCGGGCGGTGGTCCTCTCCTGCCAGCCCGCCGGCGACCGCCGGCACCAGCTCCACCTGGAGTTCACGGGCCGGCCCGGGGTCGAGCGGGAGCGGCTGGTGGCGGCGCTGACCCGGCTCGAGCGCGGGGCGCTGGCGGCGGGCCGCGCCTGAGGTAAGTTCCAGGGCATGCGACGCAAGCGGATCGGCATCCTCACCGGGGGCGGCGACGTCCCCGGCCTCAACTCGGTCATCAAGAGCGTGGTCTACCGCGGCTACGAGTACGGGCTCGACGTGGTGGGCATCCGGCGCGGCTTCGAGGGGCTCACCCACGTGGACCTCGACACCTCGGCCAGCCGGGAGCGCTACGTCATCGACCTGGACCGCGACAACTGCCGCACCATCGATCGGACCGGCGGCACCGTCCTGCACACCAGCCGGACCGGCCCGACCAAGGTGAAGAGGCTGCCGCCGCACCTGGTGGGCAAGGACCTGCCCACCAGCGAGGGGCCGAACGGCACGACCTACGACCTGACGGCGCAGGTGCTGCGCAACCTGGAGAGGCTCGGCATCGAGTCGCTGCTCTGCATCGGCGGCGACGGCACGCTCACCTCGGCGGCCCACCTGGCGGGCCAGGGCGTCAAGATCATCGCCATCCCCAAGACGATGGACAACGACGTGCAGAACACCGAGTACTGCATCGGCTTCTCCACGGCCATCACCCGCGCCACCGACGCCATCGAGCGGCAGCGCACCACGGTGGGCTCCCACGAGCGCATCGGCATCTTCCGCGTCTTCGGCCGCGACGCCGGCTTCACGGCCCTGTACACCGGCCACGCCACCTCCAACCGCTGCGTCATCCCCGAGCACAAGGTGGACCTCACCAAGCTCATCGACCTGCTGGTGACCGAGAAGCGCGAGAACCCCTCCAACTACGCGCTGGTGGTCCTCTCCGAGGGGGCCACCTGGCACGGCTACGAGGTGCAGGAGTACGGCCCGGCCGACCAGTACGGCCGCCGCAAGAAGGCCAGCGTGGCCGAGGTGCTCTCCGACGAGATCCGGCGCCGCACCGGCGAGGAGACGGTGGTCTCCGACCTGACCTACGACCTGCGCTCCGGCGACCCCGACTTCATCGACAAGCTGGTGGCCGCCACCTTCGGCACCATGGCGCTCGACGCGGTGCTGGAGGGGACGAGCGGCGTCATGTCGGCGCTGGTCAACGGCACCTACGAGCTCGTCCCCATCCCCGATCCGCGGCTCGGGCCGCGCCGGGTGGACGTGGCCTCCATGTACAACACCGAGCGCTACCGGCCGCTCTACGCCAACAAGCGCGGCCTGCCGATCTTCCTCTCCCGCGTCACGCCGTCCGGGGGCTGAGGGGCGCCGCATGGCCACCTCCCGCGGCCCGGACGCCGGAGCCCGCCCGGGCGTCGCCCCCGGCGCGGCGGAGCCGGCGCGCACCCTGCTCGTCCGCGACGCCGCGGTGGTGGCCACCTGCGACGACGCCGGGCGGGAGCTCCGCGACGCCTCGGTGCTGCTGCGCGGCGGGTGGGTGGAGGCCATCGGCCCGGCGGCGGCGCTGCCGCGGGAGGCCGACGAGGTCATCGACGGGCGCGGCCACCTGGTCGTCCCCGGCCTGATCAACACGCACCACCACATGTTCCAGGCGCTCACCCGCGCCGTGCCGGAGGTGCAGGACGCCGAGCTCTTCGCCTGGCTGCGCGGGCTCTACCCGCTCTGGGCCGGCCTCACCCCGGAGATGGCGCGGGTCTCGGCCCAGGTGGCCATGGCCGAGCTGCTCCTCTCCGGCTGCACCACCTCCTCCGACCACCTCTACCTCTTCCCCAACGGCACCCGGCTCGACGACACCATCGAGGCGGCCGCGCTGGCGGGCCTGCGCTTCACCCCCACCCGCGGGGCCATGAGCGTGGGGCAGGGCCAGGGCGGGCTGCCGCCGGACGGGCTGGTGGAGCGGGAGGAGGAGATCCTGCGCGACATGCAGCGGGTGGTGGAGCGCTGGCACGACCCCGGGCCCGGCGCCATGATCCAGGTGGCGCTGGCCCCCTGCTCGCCCTTCTCGGTGTCGCGGGAGCTCATGCGCGAGACCGCGGCGCTGGCCCGCGCCCTCGGCGTGCGGCTCCACACCCACCTCGCCGAGAGCGACCACGACGTGGCCTACTCGCGCGAGCGGTTCGGCTGCACGCCGGCCGAGTACGCCGAGTCGCTCGGCTGGCTCGGGCCGGACGTGTGGCACGCCCACGCCGTCAAGCTCGACGCCCCCGGCATCGCCCGCTTCGCCGCCACCGGCACCGGCGTGGCCCACTGCCCCTGCTCCAACATGCGGCTCGCCAGCGGCATCGCGCCGGTGCGGGCCATGCTGGACGCCGGCGTGCCGGTGGGGCTCGGGGTGGACGGGAGCGCCAGCAACGACGGGGCGCAGCTGGTGGCGGAGGCCCGCCAGGCCATGCTGCTGGCGCGCGTCGGCGCCTCGCTCGAGCCCTTCGGCTGCGACCGCGGCCCGGCCGCCATGACGGCGCGCGGCGCGCTGCGGCTCGCCACCCGCGGCGGGGCG
>JAJYAW010000505.1 GCA_021779335.1 Myxococcales bacterium
GGCCACGCTGACCGTCCGGGCCGGCCCGGCCACGCGGCTGATCCTCCTGCGGCTGCCCGGGGCCGGCGGCCTGGAGGCCAGCCTGCGGGCCAGGCTGGCCCTGCGCCCCGGCGACGTGCTGGACGAGGAGCGGCTGGGCGCCGACGTGGCGGCGCTGCGCGCCGCCCTCCACGAGGCCGGGCACTGGCGGGCCAGGGTGGGCGCCCCGGTGGTGCGGGACGGGGCCGAGGGGGCGGTGCTCGAGCTGCCGGTCGACCCCGGGCCGCGCATCGCGCTGCGCTTCCGCGGCGCCGCGGCCTTCACGCCGGCCGAGCTCCGCGCCCACCTCGGCGTGGAGCCCGACCAGCCCTTCGACCTGCCGGCCATCGAGGCCGCGGCCGACCGGCTGCGCGCGCTCTACCGCTCCCGCGGCTACGCGGCGGCGCGCATCGAGGCGGCGGAGCGGCCGCTGGCCGGGGCCGTGGTGGTGACCTTCCACGTCGACGAGGGGCGGACCTACCGGCTCGGCGCGGTGCGGTGGGAGGGGGCCGGATGGCGCAGCGAGGAGGCGCTGCAGCGCCGGCTCCGGGCGCTGCTCGAGGAGGAGGCGGGGCCGCCGCCGGCCTCGGCCGCCGCCGAGCGGGCCCGCGCCCTGGCCGCCTCGGTGCCCAACCAGCCGCCGCCGTGGCAGCCGCCGGCCGCGCTGCCGCCCGGGGCCTTCCTGGACGAGGTGGCGCTGGAGCGGGCCGCCGAGCGGATCGTCGACGAGTACCGGGGCGAGGGCTTCCTGGAGGCCGCCCTGCTGGGCTGGACCGCCGAGCTCGACGCGGCGCGCGGCGCGGCGCGCGTCACGCTGCGGCTGCGCGAGGGGGCGCGCACCACGGTGGAGTCCATCCGCTTCGAGGGCAACGCCCAGGTGCCGCTGGCCGACCTGGCCCGGGAGGCGCGCCTGGCGCCGGGCTCGCCGCTGGTCTACGAGCAGGTCGAGGCCACGCGGGTGGCCCTGCTGAAGCTCTACTTCGCCCGCAGCCACATCTACGCCCGGGTGGAGGCGCGCGAGGAGGTCGATCCGCGCGCCCACCTGGCGCAGCTCCGCTTCGTGGTCGACGAGGGGCCGCAGGTCCGCATCGGCCGCGTCCTCGTCACCGGCAACGTGCGCACCCGCGACGAGGTGGTGCGCCGCTCCCTGGAGATCAAGGAGGGGGCGCTCTACGATCCGGAGGCCATGGCCCGCAGCCAGGCGGCGCTGCTGCGGCTGGGCGCGTTCCGCTCGGTGGGGCTCCGGCTGCACGACCCCGAGCTCCCCGAGCCGATCAAGGATCTGGCGGTGGAGCTGGCCGAGCGCCCCTGGCAGTACGTGGCCGCCAGCGGCGGCTTCTCCATCGCCAACGGACCGCGCGTCTCCCTGGAGTACGGCCGGCCCAACCTGCTGGGGCGGGCGCTCGAGCTGACGGCCCGCACCAAGGTGAACTACCCGCTGCAGTGGCTCAACCCGGGCCTGGTGCCCGCCAGCCCCAAGAACACCGTCGAGGGGCGGGCCGACGTCGGGCTGCGCGCCCCGCGGCTGGAGCTGCTGCCCGCGCTGCTGCCCGCCCCGGTCATCGGCCGGTTCAACCTCATCGCCGAGCAGCTCCACCGCCGCGCCTACGACCTGTCGCGCGCCGCCGGCATCCTGGGCGGCGACCTGCCCGTGAGCGGCCGCGTCGTCCTCTCGCTCCAGTACGAGATCGAGGTGGACCGCATCGACAAGACCGGCGCCGGGGGCTTCCTCACCCAGGCCGACCTGGAGCAGCTCCGCTTCGACCAGGGGACGACCACGCTCCAGTCGCTGCGCCCCAGCGCCACCCTCGACTTCCGCGACAACGCCTCCCACCCGCACCAGGGCTGGTTCGCCGCCGGCTCGGCCGAGGTGGAGCGCTCGCTGGGCGGCCCCGGCGGGAAGTTCCTCTTCTTCCCGGGCAGCCAGATCTACTCCAGCCTGCTGAAGCTCGAGGCCACGGCCTCCGGCTACCTGCCGGTGGGCCGGGAGACCGTGCTGGCGCTCCAGGCGCGCGGCGGCCGGGTGCTGCCGCTCGACCCCCGCTCGCGCACCATCATCCCCAAGCGGTTCTTCCTGGGCGGCGCCAGCACCATCCGCGGCTTCGCCGAGGAGGAGATGGTGCCGCAGGACCTGCGGGCCGGCCTGGCCGAGGAGGGGCGCCACTGCGCCAGCTCGCTCTCCGGGGCCGGCTGCACGCCGCGCGGCGCCCTCCTGGCCAGCGGGCAGACGGTGGCCAGCGAGGGCGGCGAGGCCTTCCTGCTCCTCAAGGCCGAGCTGCGGCAGGCGCTGGCCGGCAACCTGGAGCTGGGGCTCTTCGTGGACCTCGGCAACCTGTGGCTCAACCCCGGCGCCTACCGCCTCGTCGACCTGCGCCCCAGCGCCGGCGTCGGGCTGCGCTTCGTCACGCCGGTGGGGCCGGCGGCGCTGGACCTCGGCTTCAACCTGGCGCCGGATGGCCGGCTCAACGAGCGGAGCTTCGCGCCCCACTTCACCATCGGGCTCTTCTGAGGGCGGCCGGGGCGGCGCCCGCGGCCTAGGCGCCCAGCCGCTGGTACACCAGCCCCCAGCGCACGCCGCGGTCGGAGACGGTGAGCCGGTCGAAGCCCAGCAGGCGGGCCGCCTCGGCCACCACCACCGCGCCGGCCACGATGACGTCGGCCCGCTTCGGCTCCATGCCGGGCAGGGCGGCCCGGGCCGCCACCGGCAGGGCGGCCAGCCGCGCCACCAGCACCTCGATCTGGTCCAGGTCGAGCGCCGCGCCGTGGACCCGCGCGGCGTCGTAGGCGGGCAGCGCCTGGACGACGGCCGCCAGCGTGGTCACCGTGCCGGCCACGCCCACCAGCCGGGCCCCGGGCAGGCCGC
>JAJYAW010000043.1 GCA_021779335.1 Myxococcales bacterium
GCGCGGCGGTGAGGTCGGTCACGGCCGGAGGAATATCCCGCGCCGGCCCGGGCCGGGGCGACCATGTCGGGTGCCCGCCACCCCTGGGCCGGCCGGCGCCGGGGCTCGCGCCGCCCCGCTGCCCGCGGTCCGCGGCGTCGAACCCAGCGGGCGGGGCGCGGCTCCCACCGGGGGTGACCGCCTCCGAGACCGACGCCTTCGGCTGCCTGACCTGCTCGACGGCGGCCAGCGTGAGGTGCGACTGGGCCCGCATGCCCGCCACCTGCCCCACCAGGACCAGGCCGGAGCTCACCCACGACGCCGCGCCCTACCTCGAGCCCGAGCGGCACGCCCTCATGCTCGCCGCCGACGGCACCCCCTTCGCGGAGGAGCGCCGCCTGCGGAGCCGGGTCGAGGAGCTGGTGGCCTTCGCCAGGGCGCGCGGGGTCCGCAAGGTCGGGGTGGCCTTCTGCGTCAGCCTGATCCGGGAGGCGCAGCGGCTGGGCGAGATCCTGGCGGAGCAGGGGCTGGAGCCGGAGCTCGTCTGCTGCCGGGTCGGGGCCATCGACCACGCCGAGGTGGACCTGCCCAAGGCCAACCCGGGGAAGTTCGCCGCCGCCTGCAACCCGGTGGCGCAGGCCCGCCTGCTGAACGAGGCCGGGGTCGGGCTGGTGGCCCAGGTCGGCCTCTGCATCGGGCACGACCTGATCCTGCAGGAGGCGTGCGACGCGCCGGTGACCACGCTCGTCGTCAAGGACCGGGCCCTGGACCACCACCCGGTGCGGGCGCTCCGGCCGGCCCGGCCGGCGGCCGGCGCGGCGCCCTGAATTTTCCCGAACCATCCGGACCTGGCCTGGCTCCGATGGAGAGGAGGCGTCCATGGGTCTGCTCTCGAAGCTGTTCGGGCCTCCGGCCCCCAAGGTCCAGCCGGTCCACGTCGACGACGAGAACTTCATCGAGGAGGTGGCCCGCTCCGCCCTCCCGGTGGTGCTCGACGTCTGGAGCCCCGGCTGCGGCCCGTGCCAGATGCTGGAGCCGATCGTGATGGACCTGGCGGGCGCCTACCAGGGGCGGGTCAAGGTGGCCGAGATGAACGCCGCCGAGGCCATGGAGTACACGGCCCGCCTCGGGGTGATGGGCACGCCCACCGTGGTCTTCCTCAAGAAGGGGCGGGAGGTGCACCGCGTCGTCGGCTTCGTCGGCTCGCGCTACCTCCGCGAGGTCGTCGACGCCGAGCTCCTGGGCGTCACGGCGGCCTGACCGGCGGTCCGCCCGACGCCCCGGCCGCGGCGCGCCGCCCGGGGTGCGACATCCCGTCCGCCGCGATCCGGCCGGCGTCGGGAACCCCGCCACGCCTCCCTGCGTCCCACCGGTGGAGCTCGGAGGGAGCATGGACACCTTGCAGCGCCTGAAGGACCTCGCGGTGAGCGAGAGCGGGTTCGTCTTCGACCCGCACAGCGGGCAGACCTTCAGCCTCAACGAGACGGGGCGGGCCATCCTGGAGGCGCTGAAGCGCGGCGAGACGGTCGAGCAGATCGTCACCGACCTGCGCCAGGGCTTCGAGGTGGAGCCCGGCGCCGACCTGGGCCGCGACGTCCACGAGTTCCTGCTGCTGGCCAGGGAGCAGGGCTGGCCCGTCCCCCAGGTCGAGGCGCCGTGAGCCTCCCGCGCCCCTCCCTCACCATCGCGGTCACCGGCCTCAACGCGACCGACAACCCGGCGCCCGGGGTCGGGGTCATCCGCTCGCTCCGGGCCGAGCCGTCCTTCGGCGGCCGCGTGGTCGGGCTGGCCTACGACGCCCTCGACTCCGGCCTCTACTCCCGCGAGATCGGGCTCGACGCGGGCTTCCTCATCCCGTACCCGAGCCAGGGCGTGGAGGCGCTCCGCGAGCGGCTGCGGGCCGTCCACGCCCGGACGCCCCTCGACGTGATCATCCCGACGCTCGACTCGGAGCTGCCGGCCTTCATCGCGCTCGAGCCCGAGCTGCGGAGCTGGGGCGTCCACATGTTCCTGCCGACCCGCGACCAGCTCGAGCTGCGCTCCAAGGCGCGCCTGGGGGAGCTCGGCGAGCGGGCTGGCCTGGAGGTGCCGGCGCAGCGGGTCCTCTCCGACGCCGGCGACGTCTACCGGCTGGGCGCCGAGCTGCCCTATCCGCTGGTGGTGAAGGGGGTCTTCTACGGCGCCGCCGTGGTGCACGGGCCCGACGAGGCCGCGGCGGCCTTCCACGCCACCGTGGCGAGGTGGGGCCTCCCGGTCATCGCCCAGCGGTTCCACGCCGGCGAGGAGTACGACGTGGTGGCGGTGGGCGACGGTCGGGGCGGCATGGCCGGCGCCGTGCCGATGAAGAAGCTGCTCCTCAGCGACAAGGGGAAGGGGTGGGCCGGGGTGGCCGTCAAGGACCCGCACCTCCTCGAGGCGGCGCGCCGCTTCTTCACCGCCACCTCGTGGCGCGGCCCGTGCGAGCTGGAGATCCTCAAGACCGGCGAGGGGCGCTACCTGCTCATCGAGGTCAACCCGCGCTTCCCGGCCTGGTGCTTCCTGGCCGCCGGCGCGGGCCAGAACCTGCCCTGGGCGGTGACGAGGCTGGCCCTCGGCGAGCAGCCCGCGCCGCTGACCGACTTCAAGGCCGGCACCCTCTTCGTCCGCATCTCGCTCGATCAGATCGCCTCCATCGAGGACCTGCAGTCGCTCGCCACGGCGGGCGAGCTCCTCCGCGCCCGGGAGGGCCCATGACCGGAAAGCCGACGTACCAGAGGCCCATGCTGGTGCGGCACCAGGCCGGCCTCATGAACAAGCTCTCGCGGGTGGCCGGGATGCGCCCGCTCACCGAGATCGACGGGGTCCCCGTGGCGGCGCTGGTGGAGCGCTTCGGCTCGCCGCTCTTCGTCTTCAGCGAGCGGTCCATCGTGTCCCGCCACCGGGAGCTGCGCGACGCCCTCTCGGTGCGGCTGCCGAAGGCCAGGCTGGCCTGGTCCTACAAGACCAACTACCTCGACGCCGTCTGCAAGGTGATGCACCGGGAGGGCTCGCTGGCCGAGGTGGTCAGCGAGATGGAGCTCGACAAGGCGCTGCGCCAGGTGGCCGGCACCGAGATCATCTTCAACGGGCCGTACAAGCCGGAGGGGGCGCTGGAGAAGGCCTTCCGCGCCGGGGCCCGGGTCCACCTCGACCACTTCGACGAGCTGGCCAGGGCCGAGGCCGTGGCGCGGCGGCTCGGGCTCGCGCCCAAGGTCGCCCTCCGCATCAACATGTCGCTGCCCGGCATCACGCCCTGGTCGCGCTTCGGCTTCAACCTCGAGTCGGGCCAGGCGCTCGACGCCGTGCGGCGCCTCCGCGCCGGCGGCGTGCTCCAGCTGGCCGGCCTGCACGCCCACGTCGGCACCTTCGTGCAGGACGTGGACGCCTACCGCCAGGAGGCCCGCAAGCTCTCCGAGCTGGCCAACCTGCTGGCGCGCGAGCACGGCGTGATGGTCGAGTGGATCGACCTGGGCGGCGGCTTCGCCTCGAACAACACCCTGCACGCCCAGTACCTCCCCGGCGAGCAGGTGACGCCCTCCTTCGCGCAGTACGCCGAGGCCATCGCCGAGGGGCTGGCGGCCCTGGCCCTGCCGCCCGGCCGGGAGCCGACCATCTTCCTGGAGACGGGGCGGGCGCTCGTCGACGAGGCCGGGTCGCTGGTCACCACGGTGCACGCCACCAAGCGGCTCACCGACGGGCGCCGCGCCCTCATCCTCGACGCGGGGGTCAACTCGCTCTTCACCGCCTTCTGGTACCGGCACGACGTGGTCCCGGCCCAGCCCTTCGCCGGGACGCCCGAGCCCACCATCCTCTACGGCCCGCTCTGCATGGCCATCGACGTGGTGCGCGACCAGCTCCTCTTCCCGCCGCTCTCGCCGGGGGACCGCATCGTGGTCAGGAACGTCGGGGCCTACAACGTGACGCAGTGGATGCAGTTCATCACCGACCGGCCGGCCGTGGTCCTCGTCTCCAGGACGGGCGAGGCCGCCCTCATGCGGCGGCGCGAGTCGGTGGAAACGCTGCTGGCCCAGGAGGAGGTCCCGGCGTGGCTGGCGTGACCGGCGCCATGACGAGCGCCGGGACCCTGCGGCGGCCCCGGCTGCGGCTCCCGGCGGTCGTGGCCGCGGCGCTGGCGGCCTACGCGCAGGTGCTCTTCGCCGACCACCCCGGCGTCGGGCTGCTGGTGCTCGCCGCGACGCTCACCTCGCCGCGCGCCGGCCTGAGCGGCCTGGCCGCCGTGCTCCTGGCCCACGGGCTGGTCCGGCTGCTCGGGTTCAGCCAGGCCGCCGCGGCGCAGGGGCGGTACGGCTACGCGCCGCTCCTGGTCGGCCTGGCCCTGGGCACCTTCTTCGAGCCCGGCGCCGGCGCGGTGGCGCTGCTGGCGCTGGCGGTGGTCGCGGTCGTCTTCCTGGAGGCGGCCCTCGAGTCGCTGCTGGGCGGCGTCTTCTTCCTCCCGGTCCTCTCGCTCCCCTTCGTGCTCGTCACCTGGCTGGCCCTGGCGGCCGCGCCCCACCTCGAGGTGGTGGCGCGCACCTCCCTCGGCCTCGTCCCGGCGGCGGCCCCGGCCTGGCTCCCGGACGCCGCGGCCCTCTGGCTGCGGAGCCTGGGCGCCGTCTTCTTCTCGCCCACCGCGGCGGCCGGCGCCCTGGTGGCGGCCGCCCTGGTCCTGCACAGCCGCATCGCGGTGCTCCTCTCGCTGCTCGGCTTCGCCGTGGCCGGCCTGCTGACGGCTTTCGTCTTCAGCTTCGCCAGCGACGGCGCCGTCCTCGTGCTCCACGCCAACGTCACGCTGGCGGCCATGGCCCTCGGCGGCGTCTGGTTCGTCCCCCAGCGCAGCGCCTTCGCGCTGGCGGCGGTGGCGGCGCTGCTGACCGCGCTCGGCACGGCCGGCGCCCTGGCGCTGCTCCGCCCGCTCGGCCTGCCGGTCCTCATCCTGCCCTTCAACGTCACGATGCTGGTGGCGCTGGCGGCCATGCGGCAGCGCGTCCGCGACGGCTCGCCCAAGGCGGTCGACTTCGTGGCCGGCACGCCGGAGGCCAACCTGGCCTACTACCGGACCCGCCTGGCCCGCTTCGGGCCGGGCTTCGGCGTCCGCTTCGCCCCGCCCTTCGCCGGGCGCTGGATCGTCACCCAGGGGGTCGACGGGCCGCACACGCACCAGGGGTCGTGGCGGCACGCGCTCGACTTCGAGGTGGCCGACGAGGCCGGCGCCAGGCACGTCGGCGGTGGCCGGGCGCTGCGCGACTTCCGCTGCTACCGGCTGCCGGTGCTGGCCGCGGCCGACGGCACGGTGGCCAAGGTGGTGGGCGACGTGCCGGACAACGCGATCGGCGAGCGGAACCCGCGCGAGCCGTGGGGCAACGCGGTGGTCCTGCAGCACGGGCCCGCGCTCTTCTCGGTGGTGGCCCACCTGGCGCCCGGCTCGGTGGAGGTGCGGGAGGGGCAGGTGGTGCGGCAGGGGGCCCGGCTCGGGCTGTGCGGGAACAGCGGCCGCTCCTTCGTCCCGCACCTCCACTTCCAGCTGCAGGCCTCGGCCCGCCTGGGCGCCCCCACCCTGGAGCTGAACCTGGCGGACGTCGTGACCGGGGACGACGCCAGCCCCAGGCTCCACCGCTGGCTCCTGCCGGCCGAGGGGGACTCGGTGCGGGGGCTGGTGCGCCGGGACGAGCTGGCGGCGCCCTTCGCCCTCCCCATCGGCCGCACCCTGGCCTTCGAGGTGGCGCTCCCCGGCGGCGAGGTGCGCCGCGAGCAGGTCACCTCGCGCATCGGCCTGCTGGGCGAGCTCTTCCTGGAGTCCCCGGCGCTGGGCGCCAGGCTCTGGTTCGAGAACCAGGGGCGGCAGTTCGTGGCCTTCGACGTGGCCGGCCGGCGCGAGAGCGCGCTCCACCTGCTGGCGGCCGCGGCGCCGCGGGTGCCGTACGAGCTGCCCGAGGGGCTGGTCTGGGACGACGTGCTGCCGCGGCGGCGCTTCCGCCCCGCCTGGTCGCGCTGGCTCGTCGACCTGGCCGAGCCGTTCCTCCCGGACGGCGGCCTGGCGCTCGAGTACCGCGCCCGCCGCGAGGGGGCGCGCCTGGTGGTGGAGGGCGCCGGGCGGCTCGGCGCGCGCCCGGTCGCCACCCGCGCCGTCTTCGGGCCCGAGGGGCCCGTGGAGCTCTCGGTCCGGATCGGGGCCCTGGTCCACGCCGCCCGCGCCGTCGAGGAGGAGCCGGCCCATGGCTAGCAAGGTCATCGCGCTGCTGCTGGCCCTGGCGCCCTGGACGGCCCGGGCGGACGACTACACCGACGCCCTGGCGGCCGCCAGGCGCGCCGCCCAGGAGGGCCACCCGGCGGAGGCCGCGCGGCTGCTCGACGAGCCGGCGCGCCGCTGGCCGCAGGACCTCCCGCTGCAGCTCGAGCGCGCCTACGACCTCCTGCGCGCCGGCGAGTACGAGCGGGCGGCCGAGGGGTACCGCGCCGCCCTGGCCCTGGAGCCCGGCTCCGGCGAGGCCCGGCGCGGGCTCGACGACGCGCGGCTCCGGCGCGGGGCCCGGGACCAGGTCTGGCTGGGGGTCTTCGGCGGGGCCACCCTCACCTCCGGGCTCGCCGGCCGCCCGGCCGTGGGGCTCGGCGTCGTCTCGCTCGACGCCGTGGTGGACGACCGCTGGGCGCTCTCGGGGCTCTACCGGGCCTTCGCCTGGTCGGCCGGCGGCGCCGCGGGCATGCCGGCCCGGGGCGGCCGCGGCGCGAGCCTCTCGCTCGGCACCCAGCACGAGGCGCACCTCGGCGTGGGCTGGTCGACCCCGCGCTGGGGCGTCGGGGCCCAGCTGGCGGCCATCGGCGAGGCCACCGGCACCGGGGGGGTCGTGCTCGGCCACCAGGGCGCCGGCGGCGCCCTCTCCGCCTTCCTGGTGGCCGGCCTGGAGTGGCGCGCCGCCGCGGCCGCCGTCCGCTACGACGACGTCGACGCCCTCCAGCTCGAGGCCGGCGCCACGCTGCCCATCGGCAGCCGCCTGGCCCTCGGCCTCGGTGGCCGCGCCCAGCGGGTCGGCGGCCGGAGCCTGTCCGCCGGCCTGGCCTCCGTGGAGCTGCGCGGGCCGTGGCACCTCAGGCTCTCCGGCGAGGCCGGGACCCAGTACCGGCTCACCGACGTCGCCGGGCAGTCGCTCTACGACGGCGACGACGACCTCCGCCTCGCGGTGCGGGCCAGGGCCGACGTGCCGCTCCACGGCCCGGTCCGCGCCTGGGCGGCCTGGGACCTGGAGGGCTGGCGGACGCCGGCCAGCCCGGGTCCGGCGGTCGACTACGTCGTCCAGCGCTTCACGGCCGGGCTCGTCTTCACGTGGTGAACTCCAGCGAGGTGTCCGTCATGCGCACGTCCGCCGTCGTCGCCGTCCTCCTCCTCGGCCTCGCCTCGGCCGCCCGGGCAGAGCCGTCCTCCGGTGACCTGTACCGTCAGTCCTATGCGGCCGAGGCGCGCGGCGACTACGCCGGGGCGCTCGAGCCGCTGGGCCGCCTCGGCGCGGCGGGCGGCAGCTACGTGGCCCAGCTGCGCAAGGGCTGGCTCCACTACCTGGCGGGCCGCCACGCGCTGGCGGCGGATCACTACCTGCGGGCCGCCGCGCTCGAGCCGGCGGCGGTGGAGGCCCGGCTCGGCGCGATGCTGCCGCTCATGGCGCTGCGCCGCTGGAAGGACGCCGAGCGGGTGGGCGAGGAGGTCCTGGCGCTGGCGCCCAACGACTTCACCGCGGTGAGCCGCCTGGCCTGGACCCAGTACAGCCAGGGGCAGTGGCCCCGGGCGGAGGCCCTCTACCGCCGGGCGCTGGCGGCCTATCCGGCCAGCGCGGAGATGCGCGCCGGCCTCGGCTGGACGCTGCTCAAGGAGGGGCGCAACAAGGAGGCCCGCGAGGCGTTCGAGGCCGTGCTCGCCTTCGCACCGGACTTCCCCTCCGCCCGGGAGGGGCTGGGGCTGGTCCCCTGAGGGTCCTGACCCCGGCGGCGCCGCCCGCCAGCAGGGCTCGCGACCACTTGCCGCAGGCCAGTGCCGAAACCCTTCGGCAAGCCAGGGGTCCCACCAGGTGTCACGCCCGTCCACCACCGTCCCGGAGGTCCTCATGAACCGCGCCCTCGTCGCGCTCGCCGCCGCGCTGGTCACCTTCACCCTGCCCGCGCTCGCCGAGCCGCCCAAGGCCGGCCCCCCCGGGCCGATGGGCATGGCGGGCCGCATCTTCGATCCCGCCACCGTCCAGACCGTGGCCGGTGAGGTCGCCGACGTGAAGCGCTTCGACGGGCGCCGGGGCGAGGGCGTCCACCTCGACCTCGCCACCGCCGAGGGGACGCTCCCCGTCCACCTGGGGCCGGCCTGGTTCCTGGAGAAGCAGGCCGTCAAGATCGCCAAGGGCGACCGGGTCGAGGTGACGGGCTCCCGGGTGACCTTCGGCGGCAAGCCCGCCCTGGTGGCCCAGGTGGTGAAGAAGGGCGACGCCACCCTCACGCTCCGCGACGCCGCCGGCGTCCCGGCCTGGGCCGGCCCGCCCAGGCGCTGACCGGCGCGGGGGCGCTCACATCCGCAGCCCCGACGCGAGCACCACGAAGGCCGACAGCGCCCCGAAGACGCCGAGCCCCGCCAGGGCGAGGCGGGCGAGGCGCCGCTGCAGCGCCGGCACCGCCTCCGCCAGGCTCGGGGTGGCGCGGAAGGGGGCCAGCAGCGCCACGCCGGCCCCCGCGACGCTGCCGAGCAGCAGCGCCGCGTAGAGCGGGTAGCCGAGGTGGTGGTACTCGCGCTGGAGCAGGCAGAAGGGGCAGTGGTGGGTGGGCAGCTCGTAGACGTAGGGCGAGATGACGCCGACCACCGCCGCCAGCGCCACCGGCAGGGCCGCCGCCGAGAGGAGGCCGGTGGCCAGAGCGCCGCGCCCGGTGCGGAGGAAGACCAGGGCCGACCCCAGCGCCAGCAGCAGCACCGCCGCCAGCCCGCCCCCCGCCAGGGCCGGCGGGAGGGAGGCCAGGTCGGCGCCGAGCCCGCGCCCCCCCTCGCCGAAGAGGCTGCCGCAGCAGGAGGTGATCACCTCGGGCCGCAGCCCGGCGAAGTAGGCGGCCTGCAGCCCCGCCTCGACGAGCGCCGGCGGCGCCAGCAGGAGGAGCGCGGCGTACTTCACCCGGATGAGCGGGTAGTCGTAGCCCTGCTTGTCGGCGTGGTCGAGGATCAGCCAGAGCCCGGCCAGCACCGCGTCGAGGAGCTTGAGCAGGAGCACCGGGTAGCCGTACGGGCTGGCCTGGAGCGAGCCGGCGGCGCACATGGCGCCGGTGAACTGCGGCGCCAGGGCGTCGGCGGTGAAGACGAAGAGGAAGAGCGAGAGGAGCTCGAAGGCCAGGGTGAAGCCGAGCAGCGTGGACACCAGGTAGGTGCGCCGCTCGAGCTCGAGCTGCCGCTGGCTGCCGCTCCCCAGGTCCCACCCGCGCAGCACGGCCACGCCGTGCGCCGCCGCCACCAGCAGCAGGGCGCCGCCCGCCGCCGAGCCGCCCACCAGGGCGATGACGGCGGGGTTGACGATCACCGGGTGTCCGCCTCGACCCGCCCGTCGCGGAAGGTGATGGTCCGGTCCACCAGGCCCGCCTCGAAGACCAGCGGGTCGTGGCTGGCGATGAGGACGGTGCGCCCGTCCGCCTTGAGCCCGGCCACGATCTCCAGGAACTCCAGCGAGAGCTTGCTGTCGAGGTGGGCGGTGGGCTCGTCGGCGATGACGACGCGGGGGTTGTTGACGAGCGCGCGGGCGATGGCCACGCGCTGCGCCTCGCCGCCGGAGAGCCAGTCGACGCGGGCGCCGGCGCGGTGGCCGACGCCGAGCCGGTCGAGGTGGGCCGCGGCGCGGCGCGCCAGCTCGGCCCGGGGGATCCCCAGCGGCGTGGCCGGCAGCATGACGTTCTCCAGCACGGTGAGGCCGCGCACCAGGTGGAACTGCTGGAAGACGAAGCCGAAGGTCCTGCGCCGCACCTCGGTGAGGAAGCGCTCCGGCAGGCTGGTGAGCTCGTGCCCGTCGAGGGTGATGCGGCCCGAGGTGGGGCGGGCCATCCCGCCGACGAGCGCCAGCAGGCTCGTCTTGCCGGAGCCGCTCGGGCCGCGCAGCACGGTCACCGCGCCGGCCGCCAGGGAGAGGCTCACGCCGGCCACCGCGGTGAGCTCGTCGGGCCGGCCCTGGTGGAAGACGCGCCGCACGTCCTCGAGCACGATGAAGCTCATGACCGCATCACCTCGTCGGGGTCGGCGGTGGCGGCCCGCCAGGCCGGCACCACGGTGGCCACCGTGTAGGGGACCACGCTGAGGAAGAAGAGGGTGGTGAGCTCGAGCGGGCTCACGTCGGGCGTGAGCCGGTAGTCGGGGGAGAGGGTGGACCAGCCCTTCAGCGCGGCGGCGAAGAGCCAGGCCGAGCCGAGGAAGACGTGCGCGTAGGCGGCCAGCACGCCCGCGGCGAAGGCCAGCAGCGAGACGACCGCCCCCTCCTGGAGCTTCACCAGCAGCACGTCGGAGGTCTCCCAGCCCAGCGCCTTCAGGACCCCGATCTCCCGCCGCTCCTCGGCGGAGAGGCCCGCGGCCTTGTCCCAGGCCACCACCGCGAAGGCCAGCACCGCCGTGGCCAGCAGCGCCACCACCAGCCCGGAGCGCCGGTCGAAGACCGACTCGTAGGTGCGCTGCAGCTCGGCCCGGGTGATGGCGCGCGCCTGGGGGATGAGCTTGACCACCTTCTCCGCCACCATGGGGACCTCCCTGGCGTTGGGGACGGTGAGGGCGACGTCGGTGAAGCGGGCCGGGTCGTCGCCGAAGAGTCGCTGGAAGTCGCCGTCGGAGAGGAGCACCAGGTCGGAGCTGACCAGCGCCGAGTCGGCCGGGATGACCTCGCGGACCCGCAGGTGGATGAAGTGGCCGGACGCGGCGAGCATGGGGAAGTCCTCGCCGGGCGCCGCCCGCCGGGCCCGCGCCACCCCCTCGCCGACGACCACCTCGCCGTCGCCGCCCCACCAGGCCGGGGGCACCTGCACCGTCAGGTTGGCCCGCGAGCCGCGGTCGAAGTAGTAGCCCCAGCGGCGTCCGGTGGCGGCGCTGACGCCGCGGATGGACGCCAGCCGCGCGACCTCGGCGGCCGGGATGGGATCGTGGCGCCCCGCCACCAGCCGCTGCACCACCACGTCGGGCGCGCCCCGCAGCACCAGCGCCGCCTCGCGGCGCAGCGCCGCGGTGAAGAGGAGCGTGGAGGCCAGGGCGAAGACCACCAGCGCGTAGACCAGCAGGAGCGCCAGGTTCTTGCCCGGGCGCCGGCCCAGCGACGCGAGCGTGAAGTCGAGCAGGGCCCGCTGCCGCTCCAGCCAGGCGCGCGCCGTCAAGGCGCGTCCCCGGCCGGCCGGGGCGGCGCCAGCACCGCGCCGGAGGGGAAGTGGTCCAGCGCGTGCGGGTGGTCCTGGAACGGGGCGAAGCGGTCGGCCTGGGACGGGTGGCGCGTGTAGCGGGCCTCGGTGGTGAGGACCAGATCGGTGAGCTGGAGCCGCCGCACCAGCGCCGCGCTGGCCTGCTCGCCGGACCCGTCCCGGCGCCGCCCCGCCGCGTCGAGCAGGCAGAGCTCCAGCAGCAGGGCCAGGGCGAGGAGGACGAGCGCCAGGACGTCCGACCGCCTCGGGGGGAGGCCGCGGCGGCGCCCCGGGGTCACCCGGGCTCCTGGAGCCGGCGCAGGACGGCCGGCCCGACGTCGCCGAAGCGGAGCAGGCCGGTGCCCCGGTGGTCCGACATGAACTCGCGGGCGTCGCTCTCCCGGGCGAAGGGCACGAGCTCGACGCCCATGGGGCCGTACACGTCGCTGCCGACGACGAACCAGGCGGCGTGCGCGTCGACCGGCGCGAGCGAGTAGTAGTCGGTCACGGTGAGGCGCACCACCTCGGCGGCCCGGCGCGAGGGGAGGTATCGCTCCGGCCGCTCGAGGAACCTGAAGAGGTCCTTGGCGCCGTCGAACCAGGCCACCGTCCCGTCCTGGAAGGCCGCGCTGGCGGCCCAGTCCGGGTACCTGGCGACGAACATGCCGCAGACCGGGCACTTGTCCCCGGCCGACGGGCGCGCCGGCGCGGCGGCCTGCGGACGCGGAGCGGCGGGCGCCTGCGGTGCGGCGGGCGGATTG
>JAJYAW010000506.1 GCA_021779335.1 Myxococcales bacterium
GCGGCCCCGGCGCGGGCGCCGGCGGCGCGGCGGGCGGCGCCTCGGGGGGTGCGGCCGCGGGCTCGTCGCGCCGGACCAGGAAGACGGTCCCGCACCTCGAGCACCGGAGCTTGGCGCCCTTCGGGCCGACCTTCTCGTCGGCGACCTTGAACTTGGCTGCGCAGCCGGTGCAGACGACGATCATGGAGTGCCCGTCCGAGCGGGCGAGATTACACCGCGTGCCCCTTGACACCAAGCGGCATCGCCAGAACAATCCCCGCGATTGCAGGCACTTGCGAACCACCGGGTGAAGCGATGAGCGACGAGACCGCCGAGACCGCCGAGACCGCCGCCCCCGCGCGTGAGCCCAAGGTCATCAAGCGCTACACCAACCGCAAGCTCTACGACACCGTCGAGTCGCGCTACGTCACGCTCGACGAGATCGCCGAGATGATCAAGGGCGGCGCCGAGGTGAAGGTCGTCGACAACCGCACCAAGGACGACCTCACCGCGGTGACGCTGGCGCAGATCATCTTCGAGGAGGAGAAGAAGACCGCCAAGACGAGCCTGGGGACGCTGCTCGGGCTCATCCGCCACGGCGGCGCCGTGGCGCAGCAGCTCGTGGACGGCGCCGGCGGCGACCTGCGCGGCAAGGTCGACGCGGTCCGGCAGGCCGCCGAGACCCGCGTCCAGTCCATCCTGGCGCGCGGCCAGCAGACCGGCGAGAAGGCCCGCGAGCTGGTGAGCGCCTCGCAGGAGGCGCTGGGCGCGCTGCAGAAGCGCATCGACGACCGGGTGCGGGCCGCGGCCGAGGGGGTGCAGCAGCTCCCCGACGTGAGGCGCCAGCTCGACGACATCTCGCAGCGCATCACCGCGCTGGAGGCGAAGCTCGAGGAGCTGTCGAGGAAGTAGCCGCGGCTAGCCGCGCAGCACCCGCACCAGGATCTCGTCGGCGATCTCCGCCAGGGCCACGGCGCCCGGGCTGCGCGGCGCGTGCTCGAAGACGGTGCGGCCGTGGCTCTGCGCCTCGTCCACCTTGACCGACCAGCCGAGCACGGTGCGCGACAGCTGGTCGGGGAAGCGCTCCCGCAGCTTCTCCAGGATCTCGTCGGCCAGCTGCGTCTTGCGGTAGAGGGCCGGCACCACCAGCCCCAGCCCGGGCGCCGACCCGCGCGCGGCGCGCAGCGCCTCCAGCGACTCGAGGATCTCGGCGCAGCCGTCCAGGGCCAGGTAGGTGAGCGCCACCGGCACGACGACCGCGTCGGCGGCGGCCAGCACGTTCTCGGTGACCAGCGAGCGGGAGGGGGGCGAGTCGATGAGGACGGCGTCGTAGCGGCCCGCCGGGACCTCGGCCAGGCGGGCGGCCAGCCGGGTGGCGCGGTCGGCGTGCGGCGCCAGCGCCACCGGCAGCGCCGCCAGGGCCTTGTTGGCCGGCAGCAGGTCGAGCCCGGGCACCGGGGTGCGGCGCACCACCGCCTCGAAGGGCGCCTCGCCCAGCAGCCACTCGTGGACGGTGGGGGCGAGGCCGCGCACGTCGACGCCCAGCGACTTGCCGGCGTGCCCCTGGGTGTCCAGGTCGGCCAGCAGGATGCGCTGCGAGCGGCCGGTGGCCAGCCAGGCCGCCGTGTGGACGCACAGCGTGGTCTTGCAGCTGCCGCCCTTCTCGTTGATGAAGGCCAGGCGGCGCATGCGGGCGGCGCCGGCGGTCAGCGGGGCTCGCCGGCCGGCGGCTCCCGGCGCGGCGGCTCGTCGAGGCGGGCCGAGAGCGCCCCGACCAGCGCCTCGAGCTCGTCGACCTTCCGCTGGAGCGACTGCACCTCGTCGGCGCGGGGCACCCGGGCGGCCTTGAGGGCGGTCTGCACGCCGGCGTCGAGGGTGGCGCGCGCGGTGGAGGCCGCGCCCAGGAGCCCCTGCAGGCCGGTGGCCACCGCCTCGCTGGAGAGCAGCCGGCCGACCACGCGCCCGGCCTGCGCCTCGCCGGCCGCGAGCGCCCGCCGGAGCACCGGACTCCGCAGCATGTCGTCGAAGAGCATGGTGGACTTGTCACCCTCCCCTCACTAGCTTGTCAAGCGTGCCACCGTCCCTGCTCGACCGCCGGCTGGTCGTCGTCACCGGCAAGGGCGGCGTGGGGAAGTCGTCGGTCTCGGCCGCCCTGGCCCTGGTGGCGGCGCGGGCCGGCCGGCGGGTGCTGGTCTGCGAGGTGAACGCGGAGGAGCGGGTGGCGCCGCTCCTGGGCGCGCCGCCGGCGGGCCAGCGGGCGCGCGCGGCCCGGCCCGGCCTCTTCACCGAGGTGGTCACCCCCGCCTCGGCCCAGCGCGAGTACGGCATGATGGTGCTCAAGCTCCGCGCCCTCTACGACGCGGTCTTCGAGAACCGGCTGGTGCGCCACTTCCTGCGGGTGGTCCCCTCGCTCGGCGAGCTCGTCATGCTCGGCAAGATCCTGCACGAGGCGCGGGCCGAGGCGGGCGGGCGGCCGCGCTGGGACCTGGTCGTGGTGGACGCCCCGTCCACCGGCCACGCGGTGCAGCTCCTGCGCGTCCCGGGGGCCATGCTCGGCACCGTGCCGCCCGGGCCGCTCCGCAGCGACGCCGAGTGGATGCGCGACTGGCTGGTGGACCCCGCCCGCACCGCCCTCGCCATCGTCACCCTGCCGGAGGAGATGCCGGTCACCGAGGCCATCGAGCTCGACGGGGAGCTGCGGCGGCAGGTCGGGCTCGCCCCGGCGGCGCTGCTGGTGAACGGCATGCCGGAGCACCGCTTCGACGAGGCCGAGACGGCGCGGCTCGGGGAGCTCATGGACGCGCCGCGGCCAGTCGGGCCGGCGGCCACCGCGGCGCGGCTGCAGGCGGTGCGGGCCGAGGCGGCGGAGCGCGAGCTGCGGCGGCTGCGGGCCGCG
>JAJYAW010000507.1 GCA_021779335.1 Myxococcales bacterium
CCTGGGGCGGGCTCCCGCTCGGCGCGCTGGCGGTGGAGGACGGCCGGATCGCCTGGCTCGGGCCGGAGGCGGCGCTGCCCGGCGACGGCGCGGCGCGGCTGGCGCTCGACGCCGAGGGGCGGCTCCTCACGCCCGGGCTCGTGGACTGCCACACGCACCTGGTCCACGCCGGCAGCCGCGCCGCCGAGTGGGGCGAGCGGCTGGCCGGCGCCAGCTACGAGGAGGTGGCGGCCCGCGGCGGCGGCATCCTCGCCACCGTGCGGGCCACCCGGGCCGCCGGCTTCGACGGGCTCCTGGCGGCGAGCCGGCCGCGGCTGGCGGCGCTCCTGGCCGACGGCGCCACCACCGTGGAGGTGAAGAGCGGGTACGGCCTCGACCTCGAGACCGAGCTCACGATGCTGCGGGTGGCGCGCCGGCTCGGCGAGCTGCTGCCGGTGACGGTGCGCACCACCTTCCTGGGCGCCCACGCCGTGCCGCCGGAGTTCGCCGGCCGGGCCGACGCCTACGTCGACTTCCTCATCGACCGGCTCCTGCCGGCGGTGGCCGGCGGCCTGGCCGACGCGCTGGACGCGTACTGCGAGCCGCACGCCTTCAGCACGGCCCAGGTGAACCGGCTCTTCAGCGCGGCGGCGCGGCGCGGCCTGCCGGTGAAGCTGCACGCCGAGCAGCGGAGCGACCAGGGCGGCGCGGCGCTGGTGGCGGCCCGGCGCGGCCTCTCGGCGGATCACCTGGAGCACCTCTCGCCGGCGGGCGTGAAGGCGCTGGCCGCGGCGGGCACGGTGGCGGTGCTGCTGCCGGGCGCCTTCCTCCACCTGCGGGAGCCGCGGCGCCCGCCGGTGGCGGCGCTGCGGGCGGCGGGGGTCCCGCTCGCCGTGGCCACCGACCTCAACCCCGGCACCTCGCCGCTCGGCTCGATCACCGCGGCCATGAACCTCGGCTGCACGCTCCTCGGCCTCACGCCCGCCGAGGCGCTGGCCGGCGCCACCCGGAACGGCGCCCGCGCCCTCGGGCTCGACGACCGGGGCGTGCTGGCCCAGGGCCGGCGGGGCGACCTGGCGCTCTGGAACCTGGAACACCCGGCCGACCTCGTCGGCCGGCTCGCCCTGCCCTCCCTCGCCACCCGCGTGGTGGCTGGAGCCGTCCACCATGCACCGAGCCGCTGACCCGAGCCGCTGGCAGGGACGCACCGACGAGGAGGAGGGCCCGCGCGCGCTCCGCTGGCACCAGCAGGTGCGCCCGCTCGCGCCCGGGGCCGGCGCCCCGCCCGGCGTGGCGCTGCTCGGCTTCGCCAGCGACGAGGGGGTGAGGCGCAACCAGGGGCGCGTCGGCGCGGCCGAGGGGCCGGCGGCGCTGCGGCGCGCCCTGGCCGGCCTGGCCTGGCGCGGCGGGCGCCCGGTCCACGACGCGGGCGACGTGGTGGTGGTGGAGGAGGCGCTGGAGGAGGGGCAGGAGGAGCTGGGGGCCCACGTGGCCCGGCTGCTCGGCGAGGGGCACCTGCCCATCGTGCTGGGCGGCGGCCACGAGGTGGCCTACGGCTCCTTCCTCGGCCTGGCCGCCCACGCCGCCCGGCCCGACCGAGAGTTCCGCCGTTCGGCCGCTGGGTCCGCGGCGCGGACCGTTCCGCGGCTCGGCCTCGTCAACCTGGACGCCCACCTGGACCTGCGCGCCGGGCGGGCGTCGTCCGGCACCCCGTTCCGCCAGATCGCCGAGGCCTGCGCCGGTCGCGGCTGGCCCTTCCGCTACCTCTGCCTCGGCCTGGACGAGGCCGCCAACACCGGCGCGCTCCTCGAGACGGCCGCCCGGCTGGGCGCCGCCTGGCGGCGGGACCGGGACTGCACCCCGACCCGGCTCGCCGAGGTGCGCGGCGCGCTGGCGGCCTTCCTCGACCTCACCGACCTGGTCCAGCTCAGCCTGGACCTCGACGCCCTGCCGGGCCACGTCGCGCCGGGGGTCTCGGCCCCCGCGGCGCGTGGCCTGGCGCTCGAGGTGGTCGAGGCGCTGGTCGACGACGTGCTGGCCAGCGGCCGGCTGGCCGTCTTCGAGCTGGCCGAGCTCAACCCGCGGCTCGACCAGGATGGGCGGACCGCCCGCGTGGCGGCGCGGCTGGTGGAGCAGGTGGCGCGGGGCGCCTGAGTTCGTGGCAAGCTCCGCGGCATGCTCCGGCTCCTCGTCGCCGCGCTGCTGACCGCCAGCGCCCCCAGCCCCGCCGCCCCGCCGTCCCCCGCGCCCGGCGCCGCCGCCGGGAAGCCCGCCACCCTCCTCGTCATCGACGTGCAGAACTTCTACTTCCCTGGCGGTCAGCTCCCGCTCAGCCACCCGGTCGAGGCCAGCCAGAAGGTGAGGGCGCTCCTCGACGCCTTCCGCGCCCGCGGCTGGCCGGTGGTCCACGTGCTCCACCTCGGCAAGGGGCAGGCGCGGCCCGAGCCGGCCACAGGCGACCCGCAGCACCAGGCCTACCCCACCGTCCGGCCGCTCCCCGGCGAGCCGGTCATCGGCAAGCGCGAGGCCAACGCCTTCCGCGACACCGACCTGCTCGCCACGCTGCGCCGGCTCGGCACCACCCGGCTGGTCATCGCGGGGATGCAGACGCAGATGTGCGTCGAGGCGGCCACGCGCGCCGCCGCCGACCTCGGCTTCCAGGTGACGGTGGTGCACGACGCCTGCGCCTCGCGCCCGCTCGCCTTCGGCGGCGTGGAGGTGCCGGCGGCGCAGGTCCACGCCGCCGCGCTGGCGGCCATGGCGAGCGCCTACGCCAAGGTGGTCTCCACCGAGGAGCTGCTGGCGTCGCTGCCGCCGGCGCCCGCCAGGTAGCTCGACGTTCCCGCGCGGCGGGCCGCGCCGCTCGAGCGGGCGCCCGCGGGCGCGGCGCGTG
>JAJYAW010000508.1 GCA_021779335.1 Myxococcales bacterium
GATCTTCTCCAGCGACTCTAGGTTGGGGCGCTCGTCGTCGACGATCAGCACCAGGGGCGTCACGCGGGGAGCATACACCGGGGCGCCGCCCCGCCCCCGGCCCCGTCAGTCCCGGCGCTGGGCCGCGCCGAGGGCCTGGCGGAGCTCGTCGCCGAAGAGCGCCACCGCGCCGGCCGCGGCCAGCGCCAGGAAGGCGGTCACGAGGAGGAGCTCGACCAGGCCGCGGCGCGACGGGCGCGCCGGGCGCGCGGGAGGGGACGGGGCCATGGCGGCGTGACCATGCGGCCGCGCCGGGGACCGGTCAAGCCCGGGCTGCGCCGGAGGGCGCGGCGGCGTCCTCCCCGGAGACGAGGACGGCGCCCTCGCGGGCGCCGTCGGTGCAGCGGGTCCTGGGTGCGGCGGCCGCGCCTACTCGGCCTTCGGCTCGGCGGCCGGCGCCTCGGCGCCCTCGGCGGCGGCCTCGACCTTCCTGGGCTTGCCCGCCGTGGCCTTGGCCCGCTTGGCGGCGCGGTTCTCCGAGGGGGCGGCCTTCTTCGCCGCGGGGGCCGGGGCGGCGGCCTTCCTGGGATCCGGGGCGGCCGTCACGGTCGCCGAGGAGGCGTTGCCGTACCGGTTCTTGAACTTCTCGATGCGCCCCGCGGTGTCCATGATCTTCTGCTTGCCCGTGAAGAACGGGTGGCAGTTGGAGCAGATCTCGATGTGGAAGTCGCCGGCCACGGAGCGGGTCTCGATGAGGTTGCCGCAGGCGCAGAGGATCTTGGCCGGCTTGTAGTCGGGGTGGATGCCTTCCTTCATGACGTCCTTCCTTTGGGGCCGCTTGCACCGCGCCCTGATGGCGCCGTGGACCGGGCCCCTCGATGGGAACCGCGGGATCTAGTCGGATCGGGGGGTCGCGTCAACCCCTGGCGCCTCGCGGCGCCCCGGCGGGCTACTTCCCGCCGCCCACCATCATCTTGAAGAACTCGTCGTGGTTCTTCACCTGGCGGAACTTGTCGAGCATGAACTTCATGGCCTCGACGTTGTCGAGCCCGTTCAGGATGGTCTGGCGCAGGATGTAGATCTTGGAGAGCCAGTCGGCCGGCAGGAGCAGCTCCTCCTTGCGCGTGCCGCTCTTGGCGATGTCCATGCACGGGAAGATGCGCTTCTCCATGAGCTTGCGGTCCAGCACGATCTCCGAGTTGCCCGTTCCCTTGAACTCCTCGAAGATCACCTCGTCCATGCGGCTGCCGGTGTCGACCAGGGCGGTGCCGATGATGGTGAGCGAGCCGCCCTCCTCGATGTTGCGGGCCGCGCCGAAGAAGCGCTTGGGCTTGTGGAGGGCGTTGGAGTCCACGCCGCCGGAGAGGATCTTGCCGGAGGGCGGCACGGTGGAGTTGTAGGCGCGCGCCAGGCGGGTGATGGAGTCGAGCAGGATGACCACGTCGCGCCTGTGCTCGACGAGGCGCCGCGCCTTCTCGATGACCATCTCGGCGACCTGCACGTGGCGGGTGGCCGGCTCGTCGAAGGTGGAGGCCACCACCTCGCCCTTCACCGTCCGCTCCATGTCGGTCACCTCCTCGGGCCGCTCGTCGATGAGCAGCACGATGAGGGTGACCTCGGGGTGGTTGGTGGTGATGGCGTGGGCCATGTGCTGCAGCAGCACCGTCTTGCCGGCGCGCGGCGGCGAGACGATGAGGCAGCGCTGCCCCTTGCCGATGGGCGAGAAGAGGTCCACCACGCGGGTGGTCATCTCGTTCGGATCGTGCTCGAGGTGCAGCCGCTCGGTCGGGTAGAGCGGCGTCAGGTTGTCGAAGAGGACCTTGTCCTGGGTCTCCTCGGGCGGCGCCCCGTTGATGGAGTCGACCTTGAGGAGGGCGAAGTACCGCTCCCCCTCCTTGGGCTGGCGGACCGTGCCGCGCAGCGTGTCGCCGGTGCGCAGGTTGAAGCGGCGGATCTGCGAGGGCGACACGTAGATGTCGTCCGGGCCGGCCAGGTAGCTGAAGTCGGGGCTGCGCAGGAAGCCGAAGCCGTCGGGCAAGACCTCCAGGGTCCCCTCGCCCGCCACCTCCAGCTCCTCCTTCTTCTCCTCGGCCGCCTTCGACTGGGCCTGCAGGATGGCGAAGATGAGGTCCTGCTTCTTCATCGTGCCGGCCCCGTCCACCGAGAGGGCGCGCGCCATCTCGGCGAGCTCGGCCACCTTCTTGTGCTTCAGGTCGGCGATGGAGGCCAAGGCGGGCGGGGGCGTGGGCGCGGCGGGCATGGGCTGTCCGGGGGCATCGGCCGGCCGCTGCTGGAAGGCGGGCCTGGCGCGGTGAGGGTGCGACGCTCGGGAATCCGAGACTAGGAGCCGCGGAGGCTACGGCGGGGCCTCCGGCAAGTCAACGCTCCGCCCACCTCCACCGCGCCGGGCCCACACCGGCGAGCGCCGTCGCACGATCACGGGGCACGGGGGGCTGGACCCCCCGAGCGCGGTTCGGGTTAACATCGCCTGGCGCGACCCAAGGGAGGGCGCGCCCCCGATGGCCGTTCCCACCGACGTCGTGGTCGCCGGCACCAAGGCCTTCGCCCTGGCGCTCTTCGCGCCGCTCACCGAGCGGATGGGCACGCGTCCGCGCATCGCCCCCGAGCCCCAGCAGGCGCTCACGCTGTGCGCCGGCTCCTCCGGCGTGCTGGTGGTGGAGTACGGGGCGGCCTGGCTCGCGGTGCTCCAGCAGCTCCGGCAGCAGGCGCCCGGGCTGCGCGTGGTGGCGGCGCTGCCCCGCGGCGAGGAGGCCGCGGCGCTCACGCTGGCGCCGCTCGGCGTCGAGGCGGTCCCCTGGAACGGACAGCCCGCGCCGGTGCTCGTCGCCGTGAGCGGCCTGCTGGTCGGCGCCCCG
>JAJYAW010000509.1 GCA_021779335.1 Myxococcales bacterium
GCGGCGAGCGCGAGCGCGGCGGCGCCTGCCCGGCCGCGGATCACTTCCTGGCGCCTTCCGCCGCGGCCCCGGGCGCGGCGCTCCGCTGGGTGGGCTCCTCCCGCTGCACGTCGACGTCGTAGCGCACCGCGGGGCGGTCCTTGAGCTCGGCGGTCAGGCCGCCCTTCTCGAAGCCCACCACCCGGATGACCATGGCCTTGCCCGGCTCGGCGTTGAACGTGTAGGAGGACTGCACCTTGAAGCGGTAGCCCCGCAGGTAGCTGAAGAGCCCGAAGCCGTGGCCCCGGTAGACGAGCTGCACCGAGAGCTGGTGGTTGCCCGGGACGATGCGGCCGCTGAAGACCTCGAACTCCTCGCGCTTCTCGAGGTCGCCGTCCTGGTCGGCCTTGGAGTAGACCGGCGCGCCGTCGAGCGCGTAGGCCACCGACTCCAGGTAGAAGGAGGAGCCCATCTCGTTGCGGTGGACCAGCACGGCCTTGGCGCCGGTGGTGATGTCGCCGCCGATGACCATCTCCTGCAGGTTCATGAGGCGGGCCTTGGTCCGGAAGATCTTCTCCTTCAGGTCCGAGACCCGCTCCTCGAGGGTGCGGACCTTCAGGTCGTTCTGCTCCTCCGCCGTCTGCGGCGCCCCCGCAGCGGGCGGCGCCCCCGCGGCGGGCGGCGGCGCGGGCGGCTGGGGCGCCTGGGCGGCCGCCAGCGCGGGCAGCAGCACGGCGAGGAGAAGGGTCCACCGATGGTATCGACGCACGTTCGACCTCGCTCCGGGGCGGAAACCCCCACGTGATCAAAGGCAAGGACCGGATGATACCACCGGCCCACCCCAGAAGAGTACAGGAAGCCCCGGCGCGCCGATCCCCTGCCCGGCCGAGGCTAGCCGCCCCGCTTCAGCTCCGTCAGGACCAGCTTGGCCACGGCCTTCAGGGTGTCGAAGACCCCGACCCCGGTCGGCGCGACCGCCTGGTACTCCGGCACGCCCTTGGGGTTGAGGAGCCGGCGCAGCTCGTCGACCGACGCGATGTTGGGCAGGTCGCGCTTGTTGTACTGGACGACGTACGGGATCCGGTTGAGGTCGTAGCCCTGCTCCGCGAGGTTGACGCGGAGGTTCTCCACCGACTCGAGGTTGGCCTCCATGCGCTCGATCTGCGAGTCGGCCACGAAGACCACGCCGTCCACGCCCTTGAGGATCAGCTTGCGGGAGGCGTCGTAGAAGACCTGCCCGGGCACCGTGTAGAGGTGGAAGCGGGTCTTGAAGCCCCGGATCTCGCCGAGCGAGAGGGGCAGGAAGTCGAAGAAGAGGGTGCGCTCGGTCTCGGTCGCGAGGGAGATCATCTTCCCCTTCGCGTCCGGGTTGGTCTTGGCGTAGACGTACTGCAGGTTGGTCGTCTTGCCGCACAGGCCGGGGCCGTAATAGACGATCTTGCAGTTGATCTCGCGCGAGCTGTAGTTGATGAAGCTCATGGCTACTCGCTGAAGAGGTTGTCGATGTCGTCGTCCGTGATCTCCGCGAACGGACTGGCGGCGCCGGGCGCGGCCTGCTTCCTGGCCAGCACCTCGAACACCTTCGCGAGCTCCTCGCCGGCCTTCTTGACCCGCAGGCGCACCAGGCCCAGCGAGCTCTTGGCGTCGAAGATGACGACCAGGACCACCCGGCCGCCCACGATGCTCATGTGGAGGGACTCCTTCTCCCCCTCGTGGAACTGGTTGGGGAACTCCTTCTCGCCGATGAGCTTGGCCAGCCCCCCCATGGCGGCCACGTTGCCGGCCGTCAGCGAGGCGAGCGAGGTCGTGTCCAGGTGCTGCGCCTGCCCGCTGGACGCGATGAGCTGCCCGTTCTTGTCGACGAGGAAGACGACCTTGGCGTTCGCGTCGCGCGTCAGCCGGTCGCAGATCCCGGCGATGAGCCGGAACTCCTCCTCGTACATCACCAGGCCGGAATTCATGTCCCGTGACTCTCCGCGTGGACCCGAGTCATGGGCGAATACCAGGGAACCGCTCGGCTTTCAATCTTCGTCCTCCGGGCCGAGGGGTGGGTAGCGGTAGGCCACGTAGAGGCTGATGCCGCCGCGGTGCTGTCCCCCAGGGCTCCGGTGGGCCCCGACCACCACCTGGAGCCGCGGCGAGGACCAGCTGGCCGTGCAGTCCCCCTCCACCCGGTCCGGCCCGCCGGACGGGCAGCGGACCGCCGGGGGGCGGCCGATCTCCCTCGCCGTGGCGGCGGTCCGGGCCCGCCAGCCCTCCAGGGCGAGGCGGTCGTCCGGATCCCCGGGCAGCACCTCGGTCACGGCGGCGGCGCGGCCGCCGCGGAAGGCCACGATGCAGGAGACGGCCTCGGCGCTGCCGCGCGGGCAGCCCAGGTAGGAGCTGGAGTCCCGGTCGCGCTGGATCAGGCTGGCGCCCTGGAGCCGGAGCAGGAGCTCGACGTCGTCGCGGCGCCGGCCCAGCGGGACGCCCGACACGGTCGGCGGCGTGGCGGCGTCGAACTCGGCGCGCAGGGTGGCCACCGGGGGGTCGAGCACGTCGTGGCGCGCCACCGCCACGGTCCAGCCGGGCCGCTCCCAGGCGGCCAGGACGTCGCCCCCGGCGGGCTGGCCGGGCGCCCCCAGGCCGCGGGTGACCGCCCCCACCAGTGGTGTGGTAAAGGTTAAGGGCCGTATCGCCAGCCTGCTGGAAGTGGGCACCGGCTTTCACCCCGACCTGACCGGGCGGGAGAACATCTACCTCAACGGCGCCATCCTGGGCATGACGAGGCAGGAGATCGCCCGCAAATTTGACGAGATCGTGGACTTCGCCGAGATCGAGAAGTTCATCGACACCCCGGTCAAGCGCTACTCCAGCGGCATGTACGTGCGC